>JAKAVU010000064.1 GCA_021817185.1 bacterium | reverse complement strand
CGATCTCATGTGGATGTCCTCGTCGGAGCTGAGGACCGCGAAGGTCCCCGCCCTGAGCTCCTCCAGCACCAGATCCAGGCCCAGGAGCAAACGCTCGAGCGTGGCCTGCTCCAGCACCCCCGCCTCGCTCAGAGCTCGAGCGTGCGCCCTCGACCCCCGGACGTCGTCCTCGGCCAGCTCCAGATCCCACGGCCAAGAGGAGCTGTACTCCTCCAGAGTGGGAGCGGTGGGCTCCTGCAGGCGCCCGCTCCAGGCCTTGGGCGCCCTCCTTGAGTGCTCCTCCTCAGGTGGTGGCGTCAGCGTCCGGTCCTCCCCCCGCGATGCCGTGCGGCATCGAGCTCAGCAACGGCTTGGACTCCTCCCAGAGGTTGCCCTGGATCGCCGCCTGGGTGCGCAGCGGCAGCCCGAAGATGTTGAGGAACCCCTCCGCGGACTGGTGACGGAAGCGATCCTCGGCGCGCTCGTAGGTCGCCAGCTCGCGGCGGTAGAGCGACGCCGGGCTGCTGCGCCCGAGCAGGGTCACAGCTCCCTGACGCAGCTGCAGGCGCACATCCCCGGTCACGAACTGCTGGGTCGACCTCACAAAGGCGTAAAGGCTCTGGCGCAGCGCGGAGTACCAGAGGCCATCGTAGGTGAGCTGCGCCCACTCATCCGCCACCTGGCGCTTGAACCGCAGCACGTCGCGCGCCAGCGTGAGTGACTCCAGGGCCCGATGCGCCTGATCCAGGATGGCGGCGGCCGGCGCCTCGTACACCTCCCGCGACTTGATCCCGACCAGCCGGTCCTCAACATGGTCGATGCGCCCCACCCCGTTCCTCCCGCCCAGCTCGTTGAGGGCGACCACGACCTCGACCGCTGAGGTCTCACCACCGTTCAGGCGCACGGGAACCCCCTGCTCGAAATGGATCTCCACCGTCTCGCCGTCGGGAGGGGCCGCGGCGGCGGGGACGGTCCACTCGAAGGCATCCTCGGGGGGCGCTTGCCACGGATCCTCCAGCACCCCCGCCTCCACGCTGCGACCCCAGAGGTTGGCGTCGACGCTGTAGGGGCTCTCACGGGTGGCCCTGACCGTGAGCCCGTGCTCCTCCGCGTAGGCGATCTCCTCGCTCCGCCCCATGCTCCACTCCCGCACCGGAGCCACGACCTGTAACCCCGGCGCCAGCGCGCCCACCGCCACGTCGAAGCGGACCTGGTCGTTGCCCTTGGCGGTGCAGCCATGGGCCACCGCGGCCGCCCCGGTCTCCCGGGCCACCTCCACCAGCAGGCGGGCGATCAAGGGCCGGCCCAGGGCGGTGGCCAGCGGGTAGACCCCCTGGTACATAGCTCCCGCCTGCAGCGAGGGGAACACGAAGTCGCGGAGCAGAACCTCCTTGGCATCCACCACATGCGCGGCCACCGCGCCCGCCAGCAGCGCCCGCCGTTGCAGCTCCTCGGCAGATCTCGACTCGCCGAGGTCGGCCGAGAGGGTGATCACGTCGAATCCACGCTGATGGGTCAGCCAATGGACCGCCACAGTGGTGTCCAGCCCACCGGAGAACGCCAGCACACACCGCGGTCGTTCGCTCAAGTCTCGGGCCCTCCTGGGAGCTGTGCCGGGGGCGGCGCCTGCCTTAGGGCCTCCAGCTGCTGAGCCACGGACCGGGCTCCGGCCGCGGTCCGGGCAAGGATGAAGATAGTGTCATCGCCGGCGACGGTCCCGGCCACGACGGGAAGCTCCAAAGCGTCGATCGCGGCCGCCACCACCGGGGCCGCCCCCACCGGAGTGTGCAACACCACCATCAACCCCACCCGTTCCTGCCGCTCCAGCTGGCTGCTGAGCACCTGGCGCGCCCGCTCCCAGGGAGGGGCCAGCCGGCGCGGAGCCAGGTAGCGGCGCCCGGGACTCCCGGCGACGCGGGAGACCCCGAGCTCGCGGAGATCGCGGCTGACGGTGGCCTGGTCGGCCTCGATATGGCGACGGCGCAGTTCCTGGGCCAGCTGCTCCTGGGTCTCGATGGGCACCTCCCACAGGATCTCCGCGATCGCGGCCTGGCGCTCCCGCTTGCCCACCTGCGCGATCAATTGGTGAGCTCCGCCACCGCGCGCTCCAGGCTCCGGCGCAGCCCCGCCAAGGCCAGGGCGATCTCGTCGTCGGAGATGACGAGCGGCGGAGCCAGCCGGATCGTCGCGTCGCCGATGGGGTTGATCAGCAGCCCCTCCTCGATGGCGGCGGCCGCCATCTCCCGTGCCAGGGGGGCCGAGAGGCCCACGCCCAGGAGCAGGCCGCTGCCACGCACCTCGGCGACCGGCAGGCCCACCGAGCGGAGCTCCAGGATTCCCTCCTTGAACTGCTCGCCGGCGACGGCGGCCCGCGCCGGCAGGCGCTCCTCCTGGATCACCCTGAGGGCCGCCAGGCCGGCAGCGCAGGAGACCGGGTTGCCGCCGAAGGTACTGCCGTGATCGCCAGGCTCGAGGCAGTCGGCCGCCGGCGACACCAGCATCGCCCCGAGCGGCAGCCCGCCCCCTAGCCCCTTGGCAGCGGTCATGATGTCCGGGACGACCCCCGTCAGCTGGTGCGCCCACATGGCGCCGCACCGACCCATGCCGGTCTGGACCTCGTCCAGGATCAAAAGGACCGAGTGGCGGTCGCACAGGGCCCGCAGCCCGGTGAGGTACTCGGCGCCCAGCGGGTTCACCCCGCTCTCGCCCTGGATCGGCTCGACCAGGACCGCCACCGCCGGCCGCTCGGCGTCCTGGATGGCGCGCTCCACCGCCTCGAGGCTGCCGCGTGGCACCTGCCGGAAGCCCTCCGGCAGAGGCCGGAACGGGTCGCTGTAGTGGGCGTTGCCGGTCGCGGCCAGAGTCGCCAGCGTGCGGCCGTGAAACGCGCCCTCCAGGGTGACCACGGTGAAGGCGCCGGAGCGGTGCAGCCGGCCCCACTTGCGCGCCACCTTGAGCGCCGCTTCGTTGGCCTCCGCCCCGCTGTTGCACCAGAACACCCGCCCTGGAAACGCGGAGGCGACCAGCGCCTCCGCCAGCTCCACCTGGGGCGCGGTGTAATAGAGGTTGCTGGTGTGCATGAGCCGGCTCAGCTGCGTTTGGGCCGCCGCCACCACCTGGGGGTGGCAGTGGCCCAGGGCGTTGACGGCGATGCCTCCGACCAGATCCAGAAGCTCGCGTCCGTCATCGGTCACCACCACGCAGCCATGACCGGCGGCCAGGGTCAGCGGGGGGCGGCGGTAGGTCCCGCACAACACCCGCGCCTCCCGCGCCGCCAGGCCGCGGTCCTCAGTCATCGGTGCTGGGCGCGGGGTCGATCATGGTGCCGACTCCCGCCTCGGTCAGCAGCTCGAGCAGGATCGAGTGGGGCTCCCGTCCATCCACCACGTGAACCGCCACCCCCGCCCGGGCCGCCTGGCCCGCGGCCCGCAGCTTGGGGATCATCCCGTCCTGCGCCACCCCCGCCCTCACCAGCTCCTCCGCTTCCGCAATCGAGAGCCGGCTCAGCAGCTCCCCCGCCGCCCCCCGAACGCCCGCAACGTCCGTCAGCATGATCAGCTTGGTCGCGGGCAGCGCGACCGCCAGGGCGGCCGCGACCGTGTCCGCGTTGACGTTGTAGCTGCGGCCATCGTAGCCGAGCCCGATCGAGGCCACGACCGGGATCAGGCCCCGTTCGGTCAGCGCCAGCACCGGCTCGGGATTGACCTCGGCGACGTCCCCGACCCAACCCAGGTCCTCACCACCTGGGCCCAGCCGGCGCGTCACCAGCAGCGTCGGGCCGTCCTCGCCCGAGAGCCCCATGGCCCGGCCGCCCAGGCGATGGATCGTGGTCACCAGCTCCGGGCTGATCTTGCCGGTCAGCACCATCTTGGCGACCTCCATGGTGCGTTCGTCGGTGACCCGCAAGCCGTCGACGAAGCGGGTGTCGAGCCCCAGCGCGGCGGCCATCGCGGTGATCTCGCGCCCGCCCCCGTGCACCAGCACCGGCCGCATCCCGACGAAGCGCAGCAGCACCAGATCCTGGAGCACGGCCTCGCGCCGCTGCGGGTCCTCCATCGCGGCGCCTCCCAGCTTGACCACCAGCAGAGCGCCATGGAAGCGGCGGATGTACGGCAGCGCCTCGACCAGGACCTGGGCGCGCAGGGCGAACGGCAGCGACTCGGTGGCGTCAGGTGGAGTAGTCGGCATTGATCCTCACATAGTCGGCGGTCAGGTCGCAGCCGAGCGCGGTCGCCTCGGCGTCCCCGACCCCCAGGTTGATCTCAACCGCCACACGCGGTTGCAGCAGCCGCGGAGCCACCCTCTCGACCGCGCCCTCCACCACCTGACCCCTGGCAAAGAGCTCCTCACCCGCGATGGCAAGGCGGCAGCGGTCGAGCGCCAGCTCCACTCCGGAGCGGCCCACCGCTGCCAGGATCCGTCCCCAGTTGGGGTCGCCACCGTGGATCGCGGTCTTCACCAGGGGGGAGCTGGTCACCGTGCGGGCGGCACGCAGCGCCTGCTGCTCGTCGATCGCCCCGAGGACGCGGACCGAGAAGGTCCTGGTCGCCCCCTCCCCGTCGGCCACGATCTGCTCCGCCAGTGACCACAGCACCGTGTCCAGCGCCCGGGTCAGCCGCTCCGCATCCGCCGTGTCGGGCCGGATCTCCGGCCCCCCCGCGGCGCCGTTGGCCAGCAGAAAGCAGCAGTCGTTGGTGCTGGTGTCGCCGTCGACGCTGATCCGGTTGAAGGTGCGTCGCACCGACTGGGCGAGCGAGATCCGGGCCAGGGCGGGGTCCACCCGGGCATCGGTGGTCACGAACGCCAGCATCGTGGCCATCTCCGGGTGGATCATCCCGGACCCCTTGGCGACCGCCCCGACCACGTGGTCGACGCCGCCGAGCGCAAAGCTCACCGCGGCCTGCTTGGGGTAGGTGTCGGTGGTCATGATGGCCTGCGCCGCCCGGTCGCCGTGGGGGCCGAGGGAGGTCGCGGCTAAGGTGATACCGGCCAGGATGCGGTCCACCGGCATGATCCTGCCGATCACCCCGGTGGAGGCGACCAGCACCTCCTGGGGGGGACAGTCGACGGCGTCCGCCGCGGCCTGGGCCATCCGCAGGGCATCGCCCAGCCCCCGGGCACCCGTGCAGGCGTTGGCGTTGCCGCTGTTGACGACGATCGCGCGGGCCAGCCCCCGCTTGACATGCAGCTGGCTGATCGCGACGGGGGCCGCCTTGACCAAGTTGGTCGTGAAGACCCCGGCTGCGGCGGCCGGACGGTCGCTGACGATAAGGGCCACGTCGAGCCGAGAGGATCCGTCGCCGCGGACGTCGGCGGCAGCGGCTCCGGCCGAGAACCCCTTCGCCGCGGTCACCCCGCCCAGGACCGGCGCCAGCTCAGCGGCCGAATCGGTCACGGCCATCTCGGCTCTGGTTCCAGCCCCGCGGTCGGCTCCAGGCCGAAGCGCTGGTTCAGCACCTGCACGGCCTGGGAGGCGGCCCCCCGGCCCAGGTTGTCCAGCACCGCGCAGACCACGACCGTGGTCGCCTGTTGGTGGACGCTCAGGTAGCACAGGTTGGTGCCCGACGCCAGCTTGCTGGAGGGAGCCTGCTCGCCCAGCCGCATGAAGGGCTGGTCGCCGTACCAGCTTCGGTAGGCGTCCCGAAGCGACTCCAACCCGACGCCGGGACGCGGGCGCAGGTAGCAGGTGGCCGCGATCCCGCGAGCCATCGGCACCAGATGCGGCACGAAGGTCACGGCCCACTCTCCTGGCGCCAGTCCCGAGAACGCCTGCTCCATCTCCGGGCGGTGCCGGTGGCCGCCGACGGCATATGCGCGCACCGTCTCCGCCACCTCCGCGAACAGGTAGTCTGACCCCGCCTGCCGCCCGGCCCCGCTTATTCCGCTCTTGGCATCCACCAGAACTTCCGGCTCGACCAGCTGCTCCGTGACCGCCGGCCCGCACCCGAGGATGGCCGCGGTGGAGAAACAGCCAGGTAGGGCGATCAGTCGCGCCGTGGCGATCGGGCCGGGCTGGAGCTCAGGCAGGGCCAGGACGGCCTCGGCCAGGAGGTCGGGGCGGGGATGCTCGGCGCCGTACCAGAGCTGATACAGCGCTGGGTCGCGCAGCCGGAAGTCCGGGCCCACGTCGATCACCACCGCACCGTGGCTGAGCCAGCGGGACGCGCGCCCGGCCGACTCGCGAGCGGGAAGGGCCGCCACCACAGCGTCGCACGCGGCGCCGTCGACCTCGTCGCCGAGCGTGAGATCACACTCCGATCCCGGGTAGACCTCCGAGTGGCGGCGGCCGGCCTGGGTTCGGGACGAGACCTCGACCAGTTCGACCGCGGGGTGGCGCTCCAGCAGCGCCACCAACCCCGCCCCGGCATAGCCGGTGCCACCCGCCACCGCCACCCGCAGGCGGGAGGTTCCGCGACTCGTGCTGGACACCGCGTCATTCTTGCATATTTATGCGCCGCGGTGCATGGATGCTGGAGCCGCCATCGCGTGGTCATAATTCCAGGCGTGCTGAGGCGGGGAGGTGATCGCCGTCCCCGGGTGCGGCAGCTCCGGGCGGCGGATCTGGTGGCGCTGGAGGAGTGCCTCGGGAGGGCGCCGCTCGACAACGTCTACCTTCGCAGTGAACTGCGCCACGGGGCGCTGCGCCAGGGAGCAATCTACGGCGTCGAGCACCCTGAGGAGCCGGGGGCGATCTCGGCCGCCGCCCTCATCGGGCCGCTGGTGGTCCCGTGGGCACCCTGCTCCCGGGACCTGGCGGCGCTGGCGGACGCGCTGCGTCCGCGGGCCCACCTGATCCAACTCCTGGTGGGCCCGCGGGACCAGATCGCCTCGCTGCAGGAGCGGCTGGGAGGGGAGCTCCGAACCCCGCGGCTGCTGCGGGCGGAGCAGCCGCACTACGCCGTCACGACAGCCGAGCTGGTCGATGTCGGCGAGCCCGCCCCAATGCGGCCAGCGACCCTGGATGACTTCGACCAGGTGCTGACCGCCGGGGCCGCGATGCACCTGGAGGAGGTCGGGTTCGACCCGATGAGGTCGGATCCGGACGGCTACCGCCAGCGGGTCCGCACCCTGATTCGGCGGGGGTGGATCCACATCTGGGTTGAAGACGGCCGGATCGTGTTCAAGGCAGAGTGTGCCGCGGTCACCGCCGAGGCGGTGCAGCTGCAGGGCGTGTGGACCCGGCCCGACCGTCGCCACCAGGGCTTGGGGACCCGGGGGATGGCCACCCTGTGTGGGCGGTTGCTGGCCGACTCCCAGGCGATCACGCTGTTCGTCAACGACTTCAACCTCGGCGCCATCAGGGTCTACGAGCGGGTCGGCTTCCGACGCGTCGGCACGATGCGCTCGGTCCTCTTCTGAGCGCGGCTCACACCGATCCGGCCGCGGCCAGCCGGCGGCGGCGGTCCGCCAGACGCGGCCCGCTCACCATCAGCACCACCCCCAGGGTGATCAGGGCCGCCGCCACCGCGCTGGCGGGCGAGAGGCCCTGACCGAGGATGAAAAAACCGAGCCCCAGCGCCACCACCGGGTTGACGTAGGCGTAGGTCGCCACGGTCGGGGTCGGCAGCGACTTGAGCGCGTAGACGTAGCAGGTGTATCCCAGGATCGACCCGCCCAGGACCAGCCACAGGTAAGCGACCAACGGCGCCCCTCCCAGGTGGGCGAGGTGGACCGTCCCCGGCTCACCGGTTGCAACCGCGGCCACGACCAGCCCCACCCCACCTACGATCATTTCCACGGCCGACGCCAGGAAGATGTCAGCCGGCATCGGAGCCCGCTGGGAGTAGAGGGACCCCATCGCCCAGAGCAACGCCGCCAACAGCAAGGCCAAGGTGGATAGAGGATTCAGATGGCCGCCTCCCACCGGGTCCGCGAGCACCGCCACCCCCACCAGGCCGACCAGGACCCCGAGCCACCCCACCCGCCCGGGGGAGGGTCGCCTCCAGAACAGGATCCCCAGCACGGCCATCCAGAGGGGCACGGTGGCGATGATCAGGGCGGCCAGCCCGGAGGGGACCCTGAGCTCGGCCCAGCTCACCAGGCCGTTGCCGCCCAGCAGGAGGAGCAGGCCAACCAACCCGGCCCCCCTCAGTTCGCGCCAGGCCGGCGGCCGCCAGGGGCGGCGGCGGGCAACCCAGAGATAGAGCAGGAGCCCTGCCAGCAGGTAGCGGGTGCCGGCCATCAGCAGTGGGGGGACGGCTCGGATCGCCACCTGGATGCCGGTGAAGGTCGATCCCCAGACGAAGTAGACCACCACCAGGGCCATCCAGCCGCGGAGGTGACTCCGCCCCGCCGCCATATCACCCACCTTGATCGAGGCCCCCATAGCCGAACGAAGACTTAAGATTATTGTCCTAGTTTAGTGGAGCAACCGTGAAATCTTCAGCGAAGTTCCCGGAGTTGGATCGGATCGACCGGACCCTGCTGCGGGCGCTCGCCGGCAGCGGGCGGCTCACTCTGGCGGCCTTGGGAGAGCAGGTGGGGCTGTCGGCTCCGGCGGTGCATGAGCGCATCCACAAGCTGGAGGCAGCGGGGGTCATCCGCGGATACACGGCGCAGGTCGACCCGGAGAGCGTGGGCGCGGGCACCGCCGCGCTGGTATTCCTGCGCCTGGATGGGGACCGCGACTCCCGCGAGCGGCTGGAGGCGGACCTCGCCGGCGAGCCCAGCGTCACCGAACTCCACGAGGTGGCGGGCGAGGACTGCTATGTGGCCAAGGTGAGGGTGGGCTCCACCGCGGAGCTGGCGGACTTCCTGGCTCGCCTGCGGGACCGGCACCCCGGACTGTCGAGCCGCTCCTCGGTGGTCCTGCGGACCTGCTTCGAGCGAAGTCTGCTCGCCCCCCCGGAGCCGGACCTGGGCCGAGTCGACTGAGCCGGCGCGAAGGAGCTCCGGTCAGAACTCCTCCGGATCCTCCTCCAGATCTTCGTCGACGGCGTCATCCGAGTCGTCGAGGTCCGAGAATTCCGTGAATCCGTCGTCGACATCGACCGCCACCCGGCTCGGCCGAGAGGGCACATCGTCGTCGTCCTCGTCGTCCGCCAGCAGGGCCGAGGCATCAGCCTCCCGCGGACGCACCGACTCCTTGGCGTACGGGCGGTAGTCGACCTCCTTCGCCTTGCGGCTGGGGAAGGAGACGGTGCCTGCCATGGCCGCGGCCTGGAAGGTCTCGCGCACGATCACCTGAACCCCCGACTGATCCACATGGGTGACCGCCCCGGCGTACTGATTCCCCCCCTCTGTGAGGCGGATGATCCGCTGGGCCAGCCGCGGCTCCAACGAGCCGAGATCGGCGCCCCGGGCACTGCGGACCCTGACGTCGGTCTGGCCCAGGACCAGCTCCACGGGATCTCCGGGCAAAACCGCCGGAGGCACCCCGTCCCCGTCCTGGATCAGCTTGGTGATGGTGGTCTTCCCCGGTTCCTCGGTGAAGAACTTCGCATCCAGGGTCGGCACCCCGCCGGGCGACACCGCCGGCTCCAGAGCCGTTGCCTCCAGCTTGGCCAGCTGACGGCGGGCGATCGGGTTGCTGGGACTGAGCTCGAGGGTCTTGCGATATGCCTCCTGGGCCTCACGCAGCCGGCCCAGCTCCATGAGCGCCTTGCCGAGCCGGTTCTGCGCGTCCGGGTCCGGACCGAAACGCTCCAGGAGGTCCCGGTTGGCGGCCTCGGCCTCCGCCCAACGAAACGAGAGGGCCAGCTGGATGGCCTCTTCCACCGCCTCCACCTTGGGCTTCTGGTGCTCAGTGACATCAGCCACGGTGACCCACATCCTCCTTGGTTACGAGCCGATGATCTAATAGGTGTCGGCAGGTGGTTCGGGACCCGCCCGGTTCGCGCCAGGAGCAGCTCCGAATCGGCGTCACCGGCTCCCTGCTCTTCCTCAAGCCGCCATATGATAGCGGCAGGGGGCCATCAGGCCGGTCGCTGGAGTGACCTGGCACCCCGCCCGAGGTCCGGCTACCAAATGTCCTCCAATCACCACGTAACCCGCGAGGCGCAGGTCTTCGCCATCGCCAACCAGAAGGGGGGGGTCGGCAAGACCACGACCGCGGTCAACCTGGGGAGCGCGCTCGCCGAGCGCGGCAGCCGGGTGCTGCTGGTGGACCTCGATCCCCAGGGACATCTGACCGTGAACATGGGTGTCCGCAACCCTGACGACCTGCGGCTGACGGTCTACGACATGTTGTGCGAGCACAACGTGCAGGCCGAGGACGTGCGGCTGCACTCCCCCGGGGTCGGGGTCGACTTCCTGCCCGCCAACGTGGAACTCGCCGGAGCCGAGCTCCAGCTGGTGACCGAGATCGGGCGGGAGTCCGTGCTGCGGGAGAAGTTGCATCCCCTCCTGGGTGAGTACGACTTCGTGATCGTCGACTGCCCCCCTTCTCTGGGTCTGCTCTCGATCAACGCGCTGGTGGTGGCGACCGACGTGATCATCCCCTTGCAGTGCGAGTACTTCGGGATGAAGGGGATGGAGCAGCTTCAGCGCACCATCGAGCGGATCCGGGTCAAGCTGAATCCCCGGTTGCGGATCCACGGCATCCTGCCCACCATCCACAAGGGGCGGACCGTGCACGCCAACGAGGTCCTGCAGGAGGTCTCGTCCCACTTCGGCGCCATGGTCTACCCCTTCCAGGTGGGCGACAGCATCCGATTCGCGGAGTGCCCGCTGGTGGGAATGTCCATCCTCCAATACGCCAAGGACTCCGACGGGGCCTCCGCCTACCGCAAGTTGGCAGAGCAAGTTCTCGCCACCAGATAGGAGATCTGAGATGGCCTTCAAGCGCGCAAGCCTGAGCGGTTCGGACCAGCTCTTTCAGCCCACCAAGGTCCCCCCCAGGGGAGCGGCCGAGCCCGCGGGCGAGCCGGCGGACATGTTCACCGAGCCACGCCAGCTGGAGCCACAACTGGTGACCGAGCCCGCGGTTCCGCTGGCGGCGCAGGGACACCTCTACCGACTCACCGAGGACGAGGTCGACACCCTGCTGGCGGCGCTGCAGCACGCCAAGTTCCCCCACTCGTACCAGCGCATGCCCAAGCCGCCGATGGAGGAGTTCGAGCAGCTGGAGGCGCTGCGCCAGAAGCTGCTGCAGCAGCGCGAGGAACGCGGCTGAGCAGCGCCACCCCGCGCCC
>JAKAVU010000063.1 GCA_021817185.1 bacterium | reverse complement strand
GGCCTCGATGGTGTCTTCCTGGCGTCGCTGGGCATCGACTACGAGCTCAACGGAACCTACTGGGTGGTGGCGCACATCCACTACGTCCTGGTGGGTGGATCTTTGTTCGCGGTCTTCGGCGCCCTCTACTACTGGTGGCCGAAGATGTTCGGGCGCTATCTCAATGAGCGCCTCGGCAAGTGGCACTTCTGGCTTTTGCTGATCGGGTTCAACCTGACCTTCATGCCCATGCACTTCCTGGGGGTGATGGGGATGCCGCGACGGATCGCGACCTACAGCGCCGCCAGCGGCTGGGGGCCGCTCAACCTGCTGGAGACGATCGGCTCCTACATCATCGCGATCGCGATCATGATCTTCCTGTACAACGTGGCGATCTCGCTGCACGGGCCCAAGAACGCGGTCAACGATCCCTGGGAGGGGAACTCGCTGGAGTGGTTCGCGGCCTCGCCGCCGCCGCCCGAGAACTTCACCAAGGAGCTCCCTCCGATTGAGAGCAACCGTCCTTTGCGCGACTTCCGGTTGGCGGGCAACGCGACCAATCCGCCGGGTGCCGTCCTGCCGTGAGCACGGCCGCGCCGTCCCCGAGTGGACGCCGGCCACCTGCGATCCTCGCGGCCCTGGCACTGGCGACTGGGGTGGTCACCTACTTCCTGATCATCCTCGGGAGCACCGTCAGGGTCACTGAGTCGGGGATGGGCTGTCCCGGCTGGCCACTCTGCTACGGCCAGCTGGGCCCGATCGACCACTTTCACGCTCTCCTGGAGCAGTCGCATCGCTACGTGGTGGCGCTGGTCACCGTGCTGGTGGTCCTCACCGCCGTCGCCGCCTGGCGGCTCGCCCGCGACCGGCGTTCCGTGGTGGTTCCGGCGACAGCTGCCCTGGGTGTGATCGCGATCCAGATCGCGCTCGGAGCGATCACGGTGATCACCCACAATGCGCCGATCACGGTCGCCCTGCACCTGCTGTTTGGGCTGATCGTGCTGGCGGTGACCTGGGTCACGGTGGCGGCGGTGTTCGTGGCGCGCAGGCCGACGGCCGGGAGGCGGCTTGGCCCCCTTGGCTACGCGACCGTGGGTTTGACGTTCGTCCTGCTGATCTCGGGTTCCATGGTGGTTGACGGCGGGGCAACCTATGCGTGCCCCTCCTGGCCCTTCTGCACCGCCCATGGCATAGCCGCACCCCTGGTCGCCATCCAGTACGCGCACCGCTTCACCGTCCTGATCGTGTCCATCTTCATCGTGCTCTTCGTGATGCACGTGGCGCGGCGCTGGCGGCAGGTGCCGGGAGCCCGCATCATCGCGGATCTGGCCGCGGTCTTGCTTCTGGCGCAGATCGCCGTCGGCGGGCTGGTCGCCACCCTCTCGGCGCCGGACGCCCTCCAGGACCTGCACATCGCCCTGGCCGCGGCGATCTGGGTGTCGATGGTGGTGCTCGCCACCATGGGCTGGCTCACCGGGGCCGACTCCAGCCCCAGAGCGCTCCGCGAAGTGGACGAGGCCGTCTCCAGGTCGGGCCCGGTCCGGGAGCTTAAACTGGGGTCCCGAACATCGACGGAGGAAGGTTAGTGCAACGCAAGAGTGCCGGCGGCAACATGCGGCTGGGGATCACCCTCACCGTCATCGCGATCCTCATGCTGGCGGTCGCGTTCGCCTGGGCCACGCTGTATCTGGGCGCCTCCCATGGCTGACCAGGGGATGCCGGCGCCCGACGAACACGACGGCGCGGAGCACCTTCCCGGGCCCAGCTTCTGGCCGGTGGTGCTGGCCATAGGAGTGGCCATGAGCCTGGTGGGGACCATCACCAAGTATGCGGTGCTGATCATCGGGCTAGTCATCGTGCTGGTGGCCCTAGGAGGCTGGATCCGCTCCGCCCGGAGCGAGTACCGTCGACTTTCCTGAGCCGCATGGCCGGGAACCGACCGGGCGATGCGAGCGTCGCCGGTGATCCTGGCGGCTGCTCCCGGCGGCAGCGTGGGGCTGGGTTCCCTGATCGTGGGGGTTGGACTGCTGATGGCGTTTGCGGCGGGGCTGACCCTGCGGAGCATCTGGGGCAAGCCCCCAGAGCAAGACGAGAATGCACCGCGCACCGGGCCCCTCGATCCCCGAGCCAAGCCGCTGCGATCCCCGGCCCTGGGCCCAATGCGAACCTGGCTCCGGCTGCTGCTCAGCTTCGATTTCGGGTGCCTGGCAGTGATCTCCGCGGTCCTGCTTCTGCTGGGGCTGATCCTGATCTTCCGAGGGCTTGGCGTTTGATGACGGCGCACGGGTGCGGGGGCGGGGTTTCCGGGCCGGGGCGGGTCGCTAACATGGTTCGGGCATGAGCTGGGAGACGTTCGTCCGCCGCCGCTTCGAGGTCGCCACCGCGGCAGTCATGCTGGGGCTTCTGTTCGTGCTGGTGGTGTGGGCGGTGATGGTGGTGCTAAAGGTCGCCAACCCCTACGTCTTCCACTTCAACTTGCTGATGGACATCCTGCCCTGGTTCACTCCGGTGCTCATCATTCTGGTTTTGGGGATCCCGCTCTACTGGCGGATCGCGGGGTGGCTCCAGGGGCCCGACGGGGGCCTCCAGCGGGTGGTCGAGAAGCGGTTTGAATTGGTGTTCGGATCGGCCGTATATCTGCTCATCTACACCATGGCGGTCTGGGGTGTGATGGTTCTGCTCCGCGCCTGGGACGGCTATGACTTCCACTACAACCTGGCGGTGGACTGGCTGCCCGCGATCGTGCCGCCGTGGATGATCTGGGCGCTCGGCTCCCCCATGGTGTGGAAGGTGCTGGGTGCCTTGGGCGGGTGCTACGAGGTGCATCGCCAGCGGGTGCGCAACTGGACCGCGATCCTGGTCAGCGGCTTTTTGGGGGCCGCCTTTCTGACCGGCGGGGGCCTGTTACTGAACGAAGGGGTGTATGCGGGCACGGCTGGGCTGGCCGTGGCCGTGCAGCAGGACCTGGTGGACTTTGGGATCCTCGTCTTCTCGGTGGGCGGCATCTGCTGGGCCATCATGCTTGGCAACCTCTGGTTCGGCTGGCGCCAGGAGCCCGCCCCCGCTGGTGACCTTCGCCCCCTTGACCGGTTGCGGCTGGAGAGGCCCAGGATCATCGCCCAGGCGTTCGTGATCACGAACGTCGCCTTCGGCCTGGTCGGTCTGATGATGACCGCCGTGCAGTACGTGGACGCGCAGGACTTTCACTTCTACATGGCGATGGACATCTGGGGATTCGGCGTCCCGCTCGTGCTCGGGTGGGCCATCTATGCCGGGTTCGTCCAGCTGGTGCCGAACTGGCTGGCGCGGCGCAACCCAGCTCGCTGGGGCAGTGGGGTCGAGGTGGCGAGCGGGCCGACCGGGCCCGCCGGCGCCAGTGGGAGGTGGGGCTACGGCGGTCCGGACCTGCTCGAATCGGGGAGCTGAATTCCAAGACCTCTGACAGGCGTCAGCTCTGCCGTGGTGCTCTCCGAGGCGACCACCAGGGCCGCCAACCCTCAGGGCTGGGCGGCAGCGCGCTCCTCGAGCAGGCTGAGGAGCAGCGGGTCCACGCGATCCCGGCTGCGGCAGCGTTCCTCGAGGTTCTCCATCCCGGCCCACGCCTGAAGCGCGTCCAACGTCTCGTCCCGAGATGCTGTGGTCCCTACCCGTCCCAGCCGCTGCAGGCTGTGCCGGAGCCGGTCCAGCATCTGCTCATCGACGGGCACCAGGTCGGCCGGATCCGGAGACTCGAATTGCAGCCTCCAGAGGTGCATAAGGCGGGTGAGCTCTGGAATCGGGTCCTGGTGGTCGTCGACGCGCAGATCGACCATTCGGTCGTCGCGACCGCCGTAACCGGCGTTCGGGCGCACCACCAGGACTGCGGCGGACTGCCGCCCGCGGCGGTCTCCGCCGGCCCGGTCGCCCGCGGCCAGCGCCTCCAGGAGCCTTCCGGCGAGGGCGCCACGGCTGGGCGCGAAGGCGGCCATCATCGCGTCGACCACCTCCGGGCCGGCCAGGATGTTGCCCTGGCACGCCACCCCTGCCCCCACCCGGCCCCCGGCCCATTCGAAGCAGGCCGAGCCGGTGAAGGTGGCAGCGTTGCCATCCCTATCCACCACTCCCAGCTGGCGGTGGTCGCGGTCGGGGTCGGCGCTAGTGAGCGCGGCCACGACCTCAGCGGCTGAGCGGCCCTGGGCAAGCTGCCTCAGGCCCTCGCCCTTGTAGCTGGTGTTGCCCATCGCCTGAGTGGCGACCGCCCCCACCCCGGCAGTGGCGGCGGGTACCACCGAGCCGACAGCCAGGAATTTGGAGGCGACCGCGACCCCCCAGTCGCGACCGTCGGAGGCGACGATGGAGAAGGTCGCGATTCGCGGGGCGCGGTTCATCTCTGGGAGGATAGCGGATGAATGAGCGCCACCGAAGAATCCGAGCGCGGCTCCGCGGCAGCTCAGCCGCTGGAGCTGTTCGAGTATGTGCCGGAGTCGGCCCTGGTGGTGGTGGCCCATCCGGACGACTGCGACTTTCTGGCGGCGGCGGTCATGTCCCGGTGGGTGAGCCAGGGTACCCGAGGCGCGATCTGCCTGGTCACCGACGGCGATGCCGGAGGTGACGACCCCTCGGTACCCCCCGGTGAGCTGAGCCGGGTACGGTTGGACGAGCAGCGCCGAGCCGCGGCCCACCTGGGGGTAGCTACCGTCCTCTGCCTCGGCTACCCCGACGGGATGCTGCAGAACACCCTGGAGGTGCGCCGCGACCTGGTTCGGGTGCTGCGACGTCTGAGGCCCGAGCTGGTGGTCACCATGGACCCGACCAATCGCTTCTTCGGGAGGGGCTACATCAACCATCCCGATCATCGCGCGGCGGCGGACGCCTGCCTGGACGCCGTGTTCCCCAGCGCGCGAGACGTGCGCGCCTTTCCCGAGCTGGCCCGGGATGAGGGCCTGCAGCCCCATCGCACCAGATTCGTACTGGTCGGGTCAGGCGACCATGCGGACGTGGCGGTCCCGGTATCCGAGCACGATCTCGAGAACAAGCTCAAGGCGCTCGGGGAGCACCGCAGCCAGTTCGATGCCTCCGACATGCGCGAGCCCACATTCCAGCGGGCCCGGCAGGTGGGGGCGAAG
The DNA here is from genome assembly GCA_021817185.1 of bacterium. Next base: position 6,032 of record JAKAVU010000063.1, on the reverse strand, counting down.
GCGGGGGTCGCTCTGGCGGAGAGCTATAGGCTGTTCGATCTGGCGCCCAATCCATCCCAGCGGGGCTACGGGCGTGGCCTGGCGGACCGCCCTCAGGGGGTGCCTCCGCCCCGGGAGCCGGCCTCGGACTGGGGCTGAGAGGTGCGGGCCGCGTGGCCACTGACGGCGGGCAGTCAGCGGTCCTCCGCCCGTTCCACCGCGATATCCTGCCCAAGCTCTGCACTCACCTCAGCCGACTCGGCACCACCTTCCGGGCACCGGCCCACCCGTCACTCACGACGTGACCATGCGCTACGCCGAAGTCGCCGCTTGACCCTTCATCTCCACCGGGACGAAGCTGTGCGCGTGGACTTCGATTCGCCCGCCGTGCAAGGTATCCGAGCCTCTGGCCTGGAGTTCCAGGTCGTTCAGACCGAGATCCCTTCCGGGCCAGAGGAGAGTGCCCAACTTCAGGGGATCGCGCTGGCTCAGCTCCTGCGGACAATTGTGGTGCGGCTCGGGGAGAACGACTACGTGTTCGTGCTCGTGCCTGGAGGGCGCCAGATCGACTGGCCCAAGCTGCGGGCGCTGCTGGGCACCCGGCGAATCTCCCTTCCGGACAAGGATGAGGCCAAGCAGGTCACGGGTTACGACCGCGGAGCGATCACCCCGTTTGGCGCGACGAGGGCCTGGCCAGTGGTGGCGGACGCTGCCGTGGCGGCGGCTGGCCTGGTGGCGATCGGCGCCGGGGCCAGGGGCGCAAACTTCCACGTGGACGCCCGGGGGCTGCTCAAGACCCTGGACGCAAGGGTGGCCGATGTCACCAAGCCGGGCTGATCGGTCGCTGCAAAGGCGCGGCATTGCCCAGGCGCATCCTCGCTCTGCATCGGCCTGCCGCGGTACGGTGAAGAGCGGTGCACCACCCCGCAGGTTTGCAAACAAAGAGGCGTCTGTGGCTCTTGCTTGCTCGGCCGAGTCTACCGGCGGGATGGGATGGCTGCCACCTGGGCCGCAGGAGAGCGAGGCTATGTCGTGAGTCACTGGGTCAGCCAGGGATCCTGGAAATCGGGGGGCCGGGGGGTGCTGAGGGGCGAGAAGGCGCGTTAGGAGATTTGCGGTTCCGATCGGTCGCCACCACCACCTTTTGGAGGGCAGAGGTGCGCCTGCAGGTGCTTGAAGCCGTGTTGAATCAGTGGTAGCGAAGGGGCCACGCGCGGGAGATAGTGGTGCAGGATCCAAAACTCCTGTTTGGGCTCCTGTGGTTGGTCAAGCCGCCCGAGTGACGAGGCTCGCAGGGTGGGGGTGGTTGCCCTGGCCGATGTTGGTGGTGATGGTCGGCACGGTGACCCTGCTCGGCCCTTCAGTTTGGCGAGCCAGAAAGTCGGCGCTCGGCCCCTGCAGCGCTGGTCGGTTTCACTCCAGCACCGCCCAAGTGCACGAGTCGTCAAGGGACCCGTTGGTCACCCTGCGGGAGAGGTTCGCCCTCGGTGATATGGACGTGGTCGGGCTGCGGCGGTCCGAGCCCGATCACGCTGGCGCACGGTCCCAAGATCGGGGTCCACTTTCTGAGCCTGGGGGTCGGCGGTGAACCGCTCGGAGGCAGACCCGGATCGGCAATCTCTGATCGACCGGCAACGGACTCACTGGGAGCAGACTTTCACCTCCCACCCGGACATCTATGGCCGGCTTCCGAGTTCGCCGGGAGCCTACGCCGTCGACAGATTCGCCGCCGGAGGCGTGTCCAGCGTGCTCGAGCTCGGCCCCGGCCAGGGACGTGACACGATAGCGCTTCTGAAGGCCGGAGTGCAGGTCACGGCTCTCGACTACGCCGCCCGGCCGCTGGCGGGGATCGCCGCCGTCGCGGGACCGCAGCTGGGCTCAAGGCTGACCACCGTGGTCCACGACGTGCGCCGGCCGTTGCCGCTGCCGGCGGCCAGCTTCGACGCCAGCTACTCCCACATGCTCTTCACGATGGCGCTCTCCAGCCAGGACCTGGTCGGGTTGGCCGGGGAGGTACACCGGGTGCTGCGGCCCGGTGGGCTGTGCATCTACACCGTGCGTCACACCGGCGACCCGCACTACGGCGCCGGTCGTGCTCTCGGCGACAACCTCTACGAAAATGGTGGCTTTGTCGTCCACTTCTTCGATGAGCTCCTGGTCGAGCGCCTGGGCTCAGGGTTCGAGATCGAAGATGTGACCGAATTCGAGGAGGGTGAACTCCCCAGGCGGCTCTGGCGTATCACGATGCGGCGCAGCGACCGCCCTGCGCCGGTTCCATGACCTCCAACCGAGGCGCTGGCGACTGCCGTTTGCTACCGGTCCTGCAGGCGAGCTGCGGGCGGCTGCCAGCAGAGCCGGTGTCGCTTTGCAGCTGTGATCCCAATTGGGCGCCTGCTGAGCTGGGGCGCCAGGTTCCGAGTCGTGGGAGCCGAGGGAGGAGACGTGCGCTGTGGTCAGGACCGGCCGCCTGCCCCATAGATCCACTCCGGGTGACTCTCCCAAGCGGGAGGCTTATGCCGCAGATGGGGGGCGGTCTCACGGATGAAGAGCACGGCCATGATCGCCGACATCCCCATCAGCACCACGATCGCCCAAAAGGCCGCCGCCAGCCCGAAGAGGGCCGCGATCCCTCCCAGGATCAATGGCCCCACGGCGTATCCGCCGTCCCGCCAGAGCCGGTACACGCCGAGCGCCCCGCCCCGCCAGCTGGGGTCCGCGACATCGCCAACGCAGGAGATGAGGTTGGGATAGACCAGTGCCATGCCGACTCCCATCACAGCTGCCGCGAGCAGCCAGGCGCCCAACCCCGAGGTTGTGAGGGTCGCTAAGACCCCGATGCCGATCAGGAAGATGCCGGCGGTGATGGGAAGCCGGCGGCCGACCCGGTCCGCGAGGGCGCCGGTGGCGACCTGGCCCACGCCCCAAACCCATGCGTAGACCCCCACCAGCAGTCCGACCTGCAACAGCGACAGTCCGCGTTGGAGGAAGTACAGGGGGAAGAAGCCGATCACCAAACTGTCGGCGAACTTGTTTAGGAATCCGCCCCAGCAGACCGCCAGCATGGTCCGGTCGCGCCAGCTCATGTAGGTGGCGAGGCGACCGAGGCGGGGGGCGGCGGGTGCGGCCGTTATGTCCGGGCCGCGGGCGCTCTCCGCGCGAGCGAACTGGACGGTCTCCTGGGTGGGCCAGATGGTCAGCAATGCCCCCAGCAGCACAACTCCCAGAGCAAAGACATAGGGTGCGGGACGCAGGCCGAGAGCGGTGACCAGGATCCCGGCCACGAAGCCGCCCGCTCCGACTCCCACGTACCCGGCCGCCTCGTTGATCCCCACCGCGACGCCGCGATTGACCGGGCCCACCAGGTCGATCATCGAGGTGACCGCCATGGTCCAGGTGAGCGCCTGGTTGACGCCCAGAAAGAGGTTGGCGGCCAAGACCCACACCCAGTTCTGGGCGAAGATGATCAGCAGGGCGTAGGGGACTGCGAAGGCCCAACCGGCCAGCAGCAGGAGCTTGCGCCCGTGGCGGTCGGAGAGGCGCCCGGCCACCAGGTTCATTGTCGCCTTGACCACCCCAAACGCGGAGATGAAGGAGACGGTGTACAGGACCGAGGTCACTCCGAACGCGTGCTCCGCCAACGGGGGAAGGGCCACTCGCTCCACGCCTATGGTCGCGCCGACCAGCAGGGTGATCAGGCCCAGCAGGCTGAACTGGAACCAATTGCGACCAAGTCCGTGGGTGCTGGTCCGGGCTGGCTGCCCGGCCCCCGGAGACTGCAGGGACACCGGTCTCACCAGTGGTGGCCGGCCACGGTTGGGCGCATCCGTGGCGACGGGGTGGCCTGGGCGGAGGCTTTCGCCGTGCTGAGGGAGGGCGGCCGCGGTCCGCGAAACCGGATGGGCGTTCCGCTGCGACCCCTCGCCTCAGGCGCACCCGGAACGGAGCCGTGCCCCGGCGGAGGGGGTGAGCCCCGCGCAATCCTCGTCCGGCCGGGTGTGAGCACCGCGAGGCGCTCAGGCCGCGCCCTGTTCCACCGGCCGATCCGCCAACTTCCACTCCGGGTATCCCAGGGCCATGCGGCGGGCCGGGATCCCCCAGGTGCGAAGTTTGGCGACCGCGTCGCGAGCGAAGACGCAGTAGGGGCCACGGCAGTACGCGACGATCTCGCGATCGCGCGGCAGGGTGTCGCGGTACTGGTCGAGTTCATCCAGCGGGATCGAGATCGCGCCCGCGATGTGGCCTGCCGCGAATTCGAGCCGGGGCCTGACGTCCACCAGGGTCACCTCGCCTCGGGCCAGCCGCTCGGCCAGGTCGTCCAGGGTGATCGGTTCCAGAGCGTCATCGTGCTCGAATTCCGATGCGACCAGGGCGGGTAGCTCCGGGATCTCGGTGGCCGCGACATTACGCAGCCGGATCCATAGCTCTCCCACCGCTGGGGAGCTCAGCCGGTAGCGAACCTGGGTCCCCACCTTCCGTCGCGCCACCAGGTGAGCTCGGTGCAGCACCTGAAGATGCTGTGAGGTGCTGGCTAGGCTCAGCCGCGCCTCCTGGGCCAGTTCCTCAACGCTCCGCTCTCCCTGGCACAGGAGATCAAGGATCTCCAACCGGTGTCCGTTGCCCAACGCGTGTCCGGCCCGAGCGACCTGCTCGTAGAGCTGATTCTTGAATATTCCATTCATAGATTGAACATCATACCATTGTGCCAGCGCGGCACAGCCGGCCTCGGTCGGCCACGCATACCCCCGGCTGTCGCCACTGGCGGGCGTCAGGGCCGATCCGTCACCAGCGCGGGCCGGCCTCTGGGCTGGATGCGTTCGCTGAAAACACCAGGCACGACCCAGACGGCGCCGGTCGTCGCCTGCGGCCGCTCCCCTGACTGCAGTCCTGAGCTATCCCACCGGATTGGGTGGCAGTCTCGTCCTCAGGTCACTCGTCGGGATGCAGCTTGTGGACGCGGGCAGGCTTGGCCGGCCGCCGGCGAGCCGGAGGCCGGCGAGCCCTCGGCGCCTGGGCGGGGGTGATCGCTCGCTCCAACTGCTCGGCGCACTCGCCCATCCGACGAGCGGACTCATGAAGCAAGCGGAGCACCTGATCCGCGACCATCCCTTCCAGACCGGGGCCGTCGGCGCGGCGGCGCAGCTCTGAGGCCGCCCGGCTCGCCAGCGCGGCCAGATCGATGCGATACGAAGGCACGGTCCGGCGGGCTCGGGTCGGGTCCGGCATCAGCGCCAGCGCTCCGAAGATCGACCCCGCGCGCGTTGCCACACGGGCTCCAGCGCGGCTCCGGCCAGGAGCAGGAGGACGGCTCCACCCATGGCCTCGGCGACCAGGGTGAATCCGAAGCTCCCCAGCACGACCGCCGCGATCACCAGTAGGGGTATCAGGGCCATCACCAGGCGGCCAGCCCAGCTTCCCACCCAAGCCCCGATCTCCAGCCTGGGCCGCGGCTCGCCCTGCTCTCGAGGCAGGCGCTCTTCCCAAAGAGACACCCACCATCCTGGTTGGGTCGATGAGCCCGGATCAGGAGACTGCTGATCGGGCCCGCGCCGCGGGTCGGAGCCTTGAGGCATGGGGTGCCCTGATTGTGCCGGGGACCGCTCTGGGGGCGGCTACGCTGATGCCTAGGATAGCACCAGGTGACCGTGTCCTCTAGCCCTCGTCGGCCCGCCCCGGCCGTGCCCGCGCAGCCCTCCTTGAGGCTCCTTCACGAGCACATCCTGGGGTGCCGCAGCTGCTGTCGGGAGGGGCTGCTTGCGGCGTGCGCGCCCGTTCTCTGTGCGCCGTCCGCGTCCCGGATGATGCTGGTGGGACAGGCCCCGGGGCGGCTCGAGGTGACGACCAGGCGCCCATTCAGCGGCCGGGCCGGGAGGGAACTGTTCCGCTGGTTGAAGGCGGCCGGTTTGGGCACCGAGGAGGAGGCCAGGGCCGCCGTCTACCTGACCTCCATCACCAAGTGCTTCCCCGGCGCGGCGAGCTCGGGTAGCGGGGACCGCCGGCCCAGCTCGCGGGAGATCGAACTATGCCGGCCCCACCTGGAGGCGCAGCTTTCCCTG
>JAKAVU010000062.1 GCA_021817185.1 bacterium | reverse complement strand
TACGCGATGCGCTCCATCCAGGTAACGCCCCGCAGAGGAGCTGCCGGACCAGATCTGTCCTCCGTGCGGGCTCGTCCAGCCATCTGTAGGTAGTCCCCTCTGGGGCAGGTGTCGGCTGGGGCCGCTGAATCCGACGGGTATCGCGAACTCGGCGGCCGCTTCCGATGACGGTAGTTGTTACTTGGGTAATCCATGACGGGACGGCCATGTGACGCGGCCCCACCACGCAGGCCGGGTGACCGCCGAGGCCGACGGCGGTGATGCTCGGAGCCGCCGACAGCCACGGGGTCCGGGAGGTCCGGGCCGGGTCGTGAATCGCCGTAACTCGGGCTTGGACACGACGGGCCCACACCGCGGGGAGTCTGAGCGGCGGGGGACTTGGAGGGGCGGGCACAGACCACGGGGCGAAGACGGTGCCTGGGTTTCAAGTGCTATCCCTGCCCCCCGGCGACTGGGCCTCGGTGCCGCTACTGAGCTGGGTGAGCGCGGAGTCAGTGCGGGCCCGTCAGGGGTCCGGAGACGCAGCAGGCGGGTTCGCCCTTGGCGAGCGCAAAGCTTTCGTATGGTGGCTTTGGGCCGCCCCGGCCCGACGAGATCAACGCTCGGCGGAACGGTTAGGCGGCCGACCGGGTTGGGGGTCGTTGCCTCCGGCGGGGCGTGCTCTCGGCCACGAGGTGGGCCAGATCTCCCTGGACCTGGGCGTGAACGCGCTCAGCTTGGCGGCGGCTTAGGCTCCGGACCCAGGCGAGACTCGCGATCGACACGGGAGTGCTGAAGAGCTGGGAGAGGGCCATCGCCGACGCATGGAGAGCCGCGAGGTCGAGATCGACGTAGTGCTCAGTTACGGTGTTCACCCGGGCGTGGCCGAATCGGTGGGCGATCTCGGCGCGGTCTGTCCCGGCCCGATCTTCGGCGGTGGCGAAGGCGGCACGCATCGCATGGGGGTGCCAACCGGTGCCGGGCGGGGCAACACGACGGCCCACGCGACCGGCAAGCCCTTCTGAGCTGATCCGATCCCCTCCCAGCGGGGCGAAGAGTCGCTCAGCCGGGTCCCGCCGGCGCAGCTGGACCACCACCTCCGATATGGCGGGCCGGAGCGCTTCGGGGATCCGCACCCACCGGGTACCGGTGCGGCCCCCCTTGCCGCGGACGACCCCGAACCGGCAGCTGCCGCGGGAGATGGTGAGGTCGCGCACGTACAGCCGCCACAGCTCCGTCTCCCGCACCAGCTGGCTCCCGATCGCGTAGAGGGCTAGCCAGGGGCGTTGTTCGGTAGGCGCCTGGTTGACCTGGGACCATACGTCCTCCAAGCACACGCCCGCCCGCCACCGGATCTCCTGGCGGCGGGCGTATGGTTGCCGGGAGACCGACCTCGTTGCGCAGGGTGGGGGCAGCTTGAGGCGGGCACACGTCCTCCTCAGCAGTTGCAGCCCCTGCTGCTGTGCGGCCCGATCCGGGCCGGTGAAGAGGGGAGCCGGCCCGGTCGTAGGAGGGCTGGTCGGGTCGGGCCAGTAGGTGGCCACGAGTCCCGAGATCACCCGGATGCGGCTGCGGAGGCTGTGCCGGCTGTAGACAGCCCGGCTCTGCCTGCGTCGCCGGGCGTAGCTGGTGAGCACACTGGCCAGGACGAGATGCTCTGGGGAGTGGCTTCCCTCATCCTCAGGCCGCCAGTCCGGGACGATGGCGGCAGCAAGTGCGACGAACGCGCCGCGAGAGAGTGGAGGTTGCTCTAGCCGCAGAGCGTGGGCGAGAGGCGCCAGGTCCGGCAGGGGCAGGGGCCGTGGGATGGGTCGTGCAGGTCGGTCTCCGGCTCGGGCGATCGTGTGGTCGATCTGCCCCTGCAGGACGCCGATCTGCTCGTTGGTGTGGCTGAGGAGGTGGGCGACACGGTTGGCTTCCCGCCAGCGTTCCACGGGCACCGGACCGGGCCGCCCCAGGAGGATCCCGCCGAGGGCGGCAAGAGCGCCCGGAGTCAGGGTCCCGAAGGGCGTTGGAGGCTGGATCTGGCGGAGCTCATGCCACAGGATGGTGGCGCCAGGGCCGAGCATGATCGGGAGCGCTCCCCTATGGCCCGGCCGGCGGAGCCACAGCCTGACCCCATCGGCAGTGGTCTCCCAGTCCCCACCGGTCACTCCATGCAGCGCCGCCACCCCGTCGGGCACGAGCACGTCGCCGAAGGCCAGGACCTCAAACGCCAGGGCGATGGCCAGGGCCTCGGCGCGGGACCAGGCCCCTTCTCGGACCCAGCCGAACTCCCAGAGCCGGGCGTGCGCCCGACGTAGCTCGTCGAGAGGGACTGCTGTGTCCGTGAGCCCGGCGAGTACCCACGGGGGTGGGCGCCGACGCCCGGCGGCTGCCCGGGGCGCACGTCGGGGTGGAGCACCACCGGCGGGCGGCGTCTCGAAGTGCCAGGCCGGTCGGGTGGCCGGGGGGATCCAGAGTTCCTGGAGGCCGCTTGTCATCGTCTGCTCGTCCCGGAAGCGGCATGGGAGTGCGGGATCCCAACCGCCGGTCTGGCCGTGGCCGCGGCTTGCACTGCGGCCCCGTTCCGCGTTCAGCGGTCCGCCTGGATACGGGCCGTCCCGATCAGCGCGGCCGCGATGTGTGATGTTCCAGTGGCGGAGGTCGCCAAGAGAAACCCAGCCGGTCGGGGTGATGGCGTCGAGAGGAACCCAGCGGGTAGGGGCGATGGCGCCGACAGCCCAGGCCTCCATCTGACTGACCGTGCATGAGTTCATGCCGGTTGCGGTCCACCACTGGAGCAGTCTGGTGTCGGCCGGCCCGATCCGTCGCAGGCCGCGCACCAGGGGCGCGAGCCAGGCGACCAGAGTTGGTCCCAGTGGCACGACCCGGGGAGCTTGCGCCTTGGGCCACGTGACGACTAGGACCCCGAAGTCCAGGCTGATGTCGGCCACCCGAACGCGCGCCAACTCAACCGGACGGAGCCCGGTCCCCTGGACGAGCAGAGCGCAGGCGATCGTGAGGCGGCAGTTCCAGGCGGTCGCAGCATCTGTGGCCTGCGCTTCCAGAGCTAGGAGTGCCTGCATGACGTCGGCTATCGCCTGGGTTGTGGGGACCCGGGACGAGCCGACCGTGGGCAGGTCAGGAGCCGCCGAAGCCATCGGGCGCCTCCTGGAGATCGCGCCATTCGCGCCACCCATCGCCTGCCGCCGCCAGCATGGTGGCGTGCAGGTCGGCCACGTCAACGGGCTGAGGGAACTGCCCGTAGTGGAACGGCTGGTGCAAAAAGGGATCGGTCGCGGTGGTGGCTAGGGCGAGGACCTCAGGAGGACAGGCGGCGTGACGCCCCTGGTGCCAGATCGCCCCACGGAGATCGTGCATCCAGATGGAGACGGTGTCTGCCGGATTGAGCCACTTGAGGGCGCGGTGAAGATGGCGAGCCGTGAGGGGCCGAGGCCGTCCCCGGAGGGTCAGTTCGAGTGAGCCGCTCTCTCCGAGGAGACCGGCCAGCCGGATCGCGATGCGGGAGTCGATGGCCAACGTCAGGAACGGACCGGGGACGCCCACCCACTCGGGGTAGAAGGCCGCCGCAATCTGCACCTGGCTCCGGCCCCAATCGAGCTGTACCCGGCCTCCAGCAGCAAGGTCGGCGAACACGGCGGCCGGCCAGCCGGTGGTGAACATGAACGCGAACACGCCCGTTAAGACGCGGGCGTTGGTGGGGTCCAGGTCCGTATCCCGGATACGCCCGATCAGCCGAGCCAGGTCCAGGGGGGCACAGTCGCCCAGACCATCGGGGATTCCGAGCGCTCTCGTGGTGGTGAGACCGCCCCTTTGGCGGCGACCAGCTCGGCCCATCTGGGGCGCGGCGTCCCCGAGAATGCCGGTCGGCTCTGGCTGCTCGTCAACCGCTTCCAGGACGCTCTGGAGGGAGCGCTGGGTGGAGGATGGGCCGCTTAGGGAGCGGACGACCGTGGGCGAGGGCTCGAGTGGGCGCGCGGCGGTGCAGGGGGCCTCAACGCCCAATGCCACCCGCAGGGCGGCCTGGTAGGTGGCCAACGTAGCTGGGCTGAGCCCGGGGTGGGGATGGACCGTCTCCACCGCATGGGGCCAGAGTGTGGGTCCGCCTTGGAGCAGGCCAACTGCTTCCGGGTCGGCCGCGAGGTGAGAAGCTGCGAGGAACAGGGTGTATCCATGGCGCTCCGCGTTCGCGCGCTGATGGAGGGCGTGGAGGTGCTGGAGGAGCAGACCAGCGGCTTCTGACGGGAGCGCCAGCGACACGTCGGCCAGGAATCGTGCGATCGGGGCACGAGTCGCGTACGGCATCCGTGGAGCGGTGCTGCGCTGGGCCTCCTGCCAGTTCGCGAGGGTAAAGCTGGCGCGTAGCACCACAGTGACCTGAGGGACCAGCCGCGCCAGACCCGCCAGGGCCAAGGGCAGGCCGCGAGGGGTGTCCTGGGGGGTGGCGACTGCGGCCAACAGACTCAGGGTGTCGGGCTTGAGGCCCATCGAGGACGCCCGCTGCCGAAGCCCGGTGTCGTCCCATCCTGGGTGGGCATCGGGCTGGAGTCCGAGGGCGGCAGCGAACTCAGGAAGGGTCGTCGCCTCGGTGAGGGTGGGCAGCGGTGGCACCATTGTGACGTCACAACTCCGCTCTGAGGCGCGGAGCGAGGGTGGGCAGCGTCAGCGAGAGGCGCAGCTCGATGCGGCGGGTCCCATCCGCTGTGGGTCGCCGGTGGCGGGCGGTGCCGTCGACGGCAGTGACGCCGCGGAGGAGGCGACGGAGGTCGGCGAGGGTTGCGATGTCGGTGAGCGCATCAGGTTGGCGCCCTCCCGGGCCGCGGGCTGACGGTCCGCCAGAGAGCGCACAGAGCCGGGCCCGGCGCCGCAGCTCACGGACGGTGAACGCTGCTCTGGTCAACTCCATTAGGACGGCGTCCTGGTCCGCCGCGTCGAGTGGCAGGAGAGGGGTCAGATAACTCAAGGAAAACCGCTCGGGGTGGTTGCGCCGGGCCGTAGCCACAGCGCCCGGTTGGCGGTCGAGCATCCCCAACGTTGCGACTAGGCGGCTCACCTGATCTGGCCTCATGGCTAGGTCCCTGGCCAAATCGGCCTGCGGGACGGCCGCAGTACCGGCGACCCGGACTACCTCCATGAGGAGGGCGTCCCGCTGGTGCGCGGCCCCGGCTGCTCTCTGGGTCACTCCCCGAAACCGGTCCAGGGTCTGCCGGTAAAGCTCCTGCGCGGAGGATCCCGATGCTTCCACCGCAGCGCTCACTTCGGGATCAGGGACATCCTGCCCGGAGCCCACGGAGCCTCCAGGGAGGCCAGGTCCATCGATCACATCGAAAAGGCCCGGCGAGTCGTCCGTCTGACGGCCCCGTGCAGGTGGGGCGGCGCTGCGGGGGCCAGCGGCGTCATCCCCATGCATCGGCGCCGTGGCGGTGCCCGCAACGTTTCGTGCGGTGACACCGGCGGACTCCTCAACGATGCTGGCCGACCCGGTCTTGGCCGGGGGCTGCTGGATCGCCATCAGTTCGGTCCCGTCGAGGTCGGCCAGTCCCGCACTCTCCCGCGGCCCGCGAGTGGTAGGTCCCGAGGATCGGTTCCACTCCGCAGAGCGCGGGGACGATGTGAGAACTGATTGCCTCGGCGACCGGGTGGCTCCGCTCTGTGCGTGGGTGGCAGGGGCATCGACCCTGTAAGGGCGTGGCTCATGCCAGGGCCTGTCTCGGCATTGGTCCTCCCCAGGGGAGGACCAATGCGCGGGCCGCCCGAGGGGGCGTGCTCGACCAAGAGGGGTGTGAGCAGTCCGTAGCGCTCGATCGATTGGGCCAGGTGAGCCAGGCTTGGCAGCGGCCCACGCGTGGGGAAATGGCTACTGATGTCGGCGAGAGCGATCAGCCCCACCTTATGTCGGCCGAGTTGAAGCTGGCCGTCGCATTGCCGGAGCGTCTGAATCTGACTCACCTCGCCATCCCCTCAAGATCGCGCGTGGCCTCGGGAGCCTGGCTCACCAGGCAGCGCGCGAGTTCGGGGATCACGGCTCGGGACTGCAGCAGTCTTGCCAGTCTGACGCCAGTGGCCAGATTGACCTGCTTGCCGTGAGCCGCTGAGCTGATAGTAATCTCGGACAGCCCCGCCAGCTCGGCCGCCCGGCGGTAATCCAGCCCACGTGCTGCCAGCTCATAAATGAGATCCCCGCGAAAGGTGATTCTCATTGGATGTTTCCCTCGAAGGCAGACTTGACCCAACCCCCGAACAGACCATCTGTTGACTTGACTGGCTGCCGTGGTGGGGAGGGCCTGCGGTCACGACTTGACGGCCGTTCGTGGACAGTGCTGAGGGTGAGTTCTGCCGACGCCACCTGGCCTGGTTGTCGCTTGTCGGGGCAAGAGAACCGCCGGGAGGTTTGCGCCGAGGGACTAGCGGAGCACGCCGCCCCGCCGCTCGCCGGTTCGGTTGGCGGTGATTCCGGGCAGTCTGGGCAACGCCGCAGCAGACAACTCCACCCCCGTACAGCACCCATGAGAAAGAGCCTAGCTCAGTTTGAGCGACAAATCAGAGTCATTGCGGTCTGACGCGCCGTTAGCAGCAGGACATCGGATACCCTATCCTGGATGGCAGAGCCCCGTGCTCGACGCACCCTCGATCGCCAGGTTCTTGGGGAGCTACGGCGCCTCGCCGTGCTGGCGGTGGAATCGGGAGAGAGTCCAGAGGTGGTGGCTCGGGTCTTGGGCTTCCATCGCTCCCGGATCTACGACTGGCTAGCGCGATACCGCGAGGGCGGACTCGACGCGTTGGCCGTCAAGCCGGTCCTTGGCCGCCCGCCCCAATTGAGCAAAGAGCAGGTGGGGCAATTGAGACAGCTCCTGGCCGACAGAGATCCCGCGTCATTTGGCCTTACAAAGCAGCTCTGGACCAGGGCGATGGTTCAGGAGGTTGTCGAACGCGAACTTGGGGTGAGTCTGAGCGCTCCGTCTGTCAGTCGACTCCTCGGTGTTATGGGTCTGGCGCCGCAGCGGCGGCTCGATCGAGCGCGCAAGGAGGATCCAAAGGGCATGGAGCGCGTGGTCCGGCTGGGGTATGCCGAGATACGGCATACCCCAGCGCGGGACCGCGCTATTGTGTACTTTGGCGATCGTGCGGCATGGACCATCGATGGCCACCGTGAAGCCACGGGTACCACAGTCAAGGGAGGCGCCGAAGCGTCCCGCAACGAGTCTCCCGTCACTGGCAGCGTGGTCACCGCAGTGTCGGCCCAAGGGACGCTGCGCTTCATGCTCACTACCAGCGCATTCGACACGAACGCTTTCGTCGATTTTTGCCGCCGCCTCCTTCACGACGCGGCGCGGCCCGTCTACCTGGTGGTGGATGAGGATCCTGCCCACGAGACCGACGAGGTGCGTCACTTGGTCCGAGAATCTGGGCACCGACTGCACCTAGTTTTCGTTTCTGCCCAAGCACGGGAGTTGAATATACGTGACTGGGAGTGGCAACTCATCCTTGGTCGCACCTGATTGCCGCGCGTAGCCCCTAGACAGCCGCGTCGGCCGGTCATTCCTTCCGGTCCAGCCGTTTGCGTCCGCTGCCACGACGAAAGATCTCTGCCACCCTCATCCGTTACCTTGAGCCTACGCGTCGGCAGCACAGGTACTGCTACTTACTTTCCCGCTTGGCGAGCCTGCCGCAGGTGGCACTGGGGTGGGTGGGTTGCCCACGCTGGGCAGTCTCGCGGCAGGTGATGCCGGTAGATGGGGACGGACAGCGGGAGCGGGCCCGGAACCATGTCGGGAGGGCAGGAGCGAGTTCACCCGTGCAGCGGCCCTGGTGGTCGAGGGGCGCCTGCAGCACCGCCATACCGCGGCGCTGGGCGAGGGGATCCACTATCCGGATCCGCTGTGACGAGCCCTGGGATCCTGGCTTTCCATCACGGCTCTGCCACCAATCCTGGCCCCATGTGTGACTCTGTGTGGACGACGGGCCAATGGCACCTTGGCGGGATCATCCGAGACGCTGACCAAGGGCTTCCGGCGGCGGCTCTCCTCCGCGTTCCACCCCGGGTCTGCGCGGGAGCGCTCGGCTCGTCGTGGTGTGCCCCTTGGCATTCTGCGGGCCGCCATGGCTTGCCTCGTGGTGAGCGTACCGGGGGTGCCAGCTGCCTTAGAGCTTTGTCCGGGCTGGGCAGGTGCTCAGGCCTGCGCCTGTCAGTCGGGAGCGGCCACGTGGGTCTCGTCATGTCGAAAGCGACCGGCCATCTGGCCAGCCTCGGGAGTCCCTCGCGGTAGGCGTCCAGTGACCTGCGGATATGACCCGGCAGCTGGGCGCGATAAGGCATGGTACCGCGTAGGGTCACGGCCGTTCCCCAGCCTGACAACGCTCAACACCAGGTGGCTCAGTCGGCCCTCTTCCGCCAAGCATCCAACAAGTCCGACCGTTGGTAGTGCACATACCTGCTGACCATAGCCAGGGTGGTGTGGCCGAGGACGCGCTTCAAGACCATCACATCCACCCCGGCCGCGAGCGCCCGGGTGGCGAAGGTGTGGCGGAACTTATGGGCGTAGACATGGATCCCCGTGTCTTCACCCAGTCGCCGCAACATCAACTGGACGCCCCTGGGGGAAAGCCTCGGGTAGAGACCGCTCTTTCGATGCTGGGAGAGGAAGATGGCTGGTGAGTTGGTGTCTGCTGGCCGCTCGCCGGTTATATAGCGGCGGAGTTTGGCGCTGAACTTGACACGGTCAGTGTCCAGGGGCACGATCCGGTCCTTGGCCCCCTTGCCACCACGCACTCTGAGGAAGTGACCTTCGGGTCCGTCGACGAGGTCGGTGAGGTCCAGCGTGCATAGTTCTTCGAGCCGCAGGCCAGTCCTGAGGAAGGTTTCGATGATCAGGCGATCTCGTGAGCTCCGGGCGGCCAACCCCAGCCGGCGGATCTCGTCCTCGGTGAAGATCGGAGGCTCCTTCTGGGGAAGCTTGGGAGCCTTCACCATAAGGATCGAGAGGCTGGTCCCGAAGCCCCGGTCGATGCAGAAGCCGGCGAAGTTCCGCCATACCCGGTGGTAGGCGTGGGTAAGAGCCGGGCTGAGGCCAGCGGACAGGAGTTCCGACTGGAACGCCTCCAGGACCTCGTCGGTGAGGTGAGCTGGGGACCCGACCTTGTGGTCGGCGAGGAAGATCCTGGCTCGGCCGCCCCTCAAGTGCATCTCGTAGTTGGTGAGGGTGGAGGAGCTGACGTTCGCAGCCCGTTTCGCCGTGAGGAATGCGTCCACGGCGTAGTCCCACGAGATGGGGCCGGAGTCGCGGGGGCTCCGAGAAGTCCGCTCCAGGGGGCGCTGGCGTCGGACTAGGGGTTGGGGCACGGGGGTGGGGAGGCGGGGTGCTGGTCCACTTCGGCGATTCTACGCCTTAGTTTATCCACGTGCTCAATTTGAGCGCTTATTTCACAGTTTTGGGGTCCGGATTTGATCCGAATGAAGCTACAAGTAAAGCGCTCAACGTTGAGATCACATTAGCGCTTGAAGTGGGCTATGGAGCGGGAGACGAGACTCGAACTCGCGACATCCAGCTTGGAAGGCTAGCGCTCTACCAACTGAGCTACTCCCGCCCGGGCGTTCCTGGGAGCCGGGAAGCGAACGTCCCCAGACGGTTTGATTGTACCTGCGCCCAATCGAGGGGAGCCGGGTGCCACTCGACGACCGGACCGATCAGAGGTACCGGCGAACTCCCGCCTCGTGCTCGATGTCTCGCAGCTGGGTCTGCAGATCGCCGGTCAGAGCGGTGCGCATGGCCCCGCGCCGCAGTGTGGGAAGCACCGTCCGGTGGCGGGAGTCCTCCAGCAGCAGGGCCAGGCCGGCGTAGAGGCCAACCATCGCAAGGAGGAGGGAGAGCCCTCCGGCGACCTCCCCGAGGGCCCTGCCACCGAGGAGGAGCCAGAGTCCGGTCGCCAGGAAGGTCGGCAATCCGACCGCGGGCACCAGCGTGAGGGCGAGCTTCCCGGTGGCGGAGGTGATCAAGCACGCAATGACCGGGCAGAGTGCTAGGTACCAAACGGCCAGGACCTCAAGGCCGTGGGCGGGATGCAGAGTGAACACCAGGGCTGTGCCGAGCCACACTCCTGAGAACGTCATCATGAGGGTCGCCGCGATCACGTCGCGGCTCAGGATCGCGGAGACTCCCCCGACCAACTGGGCAATCGCAGTCGGAAACAGGATGAGACCCAGGGCCAAAGTCGCGCTGCTGGGTAGCCACCTAAGCGGCTCCGCGCCGACCATGGTCGCCGCCGCCACCAGGGCAAAGAATCCGACGGGCAGGCCGGAGGCGAGGGGCCGCAGCACGATCGCGACCGGCGGAGAGCCCGGTGCCAGCCCGGACCAGGCGCGGCGCGCCGCCTGCGGTTCCTGCTTGCGAGACCAGGCGAGGGCCGCCGCCACCGCCCTGCCGACCTCCTCGGCAACGGCCTTCGAGTCGGGGGGTCCGAGGTGTGGTGAACGGTCTTCGAGCGCTTGCGATTCGCACAAGAGGGACAACCTCCAGGGCAGGTGGCACCGAGCCATCGGCGGCCGGGCTCGGACTCCAAAAAGGCTACAAGACCGGAGCGTTCTCGCCTCCCTGGAGTTCACTTCAATGGGGACCCTGCCGCTTGCGTCCAGCCAGCGGCGACCGTCGGGGGCAAGGCCCGGGACGCTTCTCGGGACCGTCCGGAGCGGGACAGGGTCAGCGGCAGGCCGAAGAGGCGAGTTGCGCGCCGAAGGCAGCAGGCTGACGACGAGGGCGATTGGTAGACTGAGCTGAGATGCTCTTCAACTACCTTCCACTCGTCGCCTTCCTGGTTCTGGTGGTGTTGGTCGCCGCGGGCATGACCGTTGCCTCCACCGCCCTGGGCCCGAGGCACCCCACTGTGGCGAAGGGTTTGCCCTACGAGTGCGGGATAGTACCGGCTGCGGCGGCCCGGCGCCGCTTCTCTGTCAGTTTCTATCTGACCGCGATGCTGTTCATCGTCTTCGACGTGGAGGCGATCTTCCTCTACCCGTGGGCGGTCATCGTCCGGAGCCAGCTGCACATGTTCGGGTTCCTTGAGATGGTGGTGTTCGTAGCCCTGCTGGGAGTGGCGCTTCTCTATGTCTGGCGCAAGGGTGCCCTCGAGTGGGACTGAAGGGTGACGACTT
>JAKAVU010000061.1 GCA_021817185.1 bacterium | reverse complement strand
CCCTCACCCGCGTCTTTCCCCCTCATGCCTACGGGCTCGCCTCGGACTTCCGGGTCTTCTATGGCGCGGCCAAGGCGATGGCGGCGGGCCAAGACCCCTACTCGCCCCATGTTCTGCTCCGCTTCCTTCAGCGGGCCGACCCCTACTCATACCAGCAGCCGGCTCTCAACTACTTCGCCTACCTTCCCGTGACCGCAGTGGTCATGGAGCCCCTCACAATCCTTCCCTTCTGGGTGGCCTTCGTGGTGATCACCGCTCTGGGTGCCGGCGCAGCCGGCGCGGTCACGGTGTTCCTCTTGCGCGACCTGGGTTGGTCGCACGATCGCCTAACCGCGGCCGCGGCCCTCGTTTCTTGGATCAGCTTCCAGGGCTTCCTCTACGGTCAGGTCGACGCCTTGCTCCTGACGGTGCTCGGGGGGGCGATGCTCTTGGCCTGGCATCACCGTCCCCTCGCCTCCGGACTGGTGCTGGGATTCCTCTGGCTCAAGCCGGATCTCCTCTGGCCAGCCCCGATCTTTCTCGCCCTGGCGCTCTGGCCGGACCGGCGCCGGGTCACCTGGTTCGCTACCGGATTCGCTGCCATCTCCCTGGTGGCCCTTCTCGCCAGCCTGGGTCGGTTCGCCTCCTGGGGGCATGCGCTGGTGCGCTTCTCCGCGGGGATAGGCACGACTCAGACCGACCTCTCGGGCCTTCCCTCTCTGCAACAGGCCGCTCCTTCGGCGTGGGGCCTGAGCGGGCACCTTCTGACGCCGGGCACGTTGGCGGTCCTCTCCTTGGCGCTCGTGGGGATGGCCATCTTCGGCGCCTGGTTGGTGACTTCCGCCTCCTGGACCGGAGCTACCGAGGTGGGACGCATCTCCTGGGCAGTTTCCGTGCCGGTCGCCATCTGGCTCGCCGCCACCCCTTACGCGCACAACAACGACGATCTTCTTCTTCTGCCCCTCCTGATGCTGATCCTGGGCCGGGACGTGCGACGGCTCCACGGGTCCGGCCTGTGGCTCGCCATGGCCGTGGTGCTCCTGGTATTGCTGGCCTGGCCAGCTGGTGTGGTGCCCTGGCCCGCGGCGCTGGGGGTGCTCGGAATGCTGGCTGTCGTCCTGTGGAGACTTCGGGAGGACCCGCGCCTCACCGGGTTTGGAGCGGGTCTCGCGGTGCTGGCGGTGGCCTGTCTGCCTGTCCTCGACCCCATCCACCTGCTTTCGGTTTCTCTCACCCCGGTGGCCGCTCTGGCGGTCGTGGTGGAGGGCTGTCGCACCTGCTGGATGGAGGTGGGCGGGGCGGGCACCGGGCCGGCGTACGCGTCCCCAACCACTCGTGCCCCGGTCCCCGGGTGACCAAGGGCGGCTCCCCCGGTCTCCATGCCAGGCGTATCGGGCTAGGTCGCGGCCGCTGAATCCACTGGCGCTCCCTCGGGTCTCATTCCCATTTCCCGGACCATCAGGGCGACTCCAGCCGCGGCAAGGCCGAGCGCGCAGATGCCAGCGAGGGACCCCCAGGTCGGGAAGACAACCCACGGGAGCAGGATCAAGAGCACCGGAAGCCGAAACCAGGCGTTGCCCGAGTCCGCCAGGCGCAGCGCCAACGGGACGGCGAACAGGGCATCCTCCACATGGAGGTAGGGGGAGGTGGCGATCCAGATCGCCAGCGGAACCAGCAGCATCCACTCCGCCCGCTGTGACGAGCTTATGGCGCGCCGCCAGGCCAGGACACCAGCCACCGCCATGGCCGTCACCCCGGCCCCGACTATCGCCCAGGTGAGAGGCGACGCCAGGATCTGGTGGGCAGGGGCGGCGCGCAACTGCCCTCCCAGGAGATCGGGCAGCCCGCTGAGCAGGTCCTCGAACTGGGAGCTGCTGCCGAAGTGAAAGAGTCCCACGGCCCAGCTGGGCAGCAGCCAACCGCCCAGGAGCAGGAACGTGCTCGCCCCCAGCGCCAACCCGGTCGCCAGCGGGCGCCGGGCTTCGGCGTCCTTCCAGGCTGCCGCGATGAGCAAAGGGACAACCGGCCAGGTGAGGTCCGGCTTGAGAAG
The DNA here is from genome assembly GCA_021817185.1 of bacterium. The sequence goes on along the minus strand of JAKAVU010000061.1, from coordinate 9,148 downwards.
GAGCCACGGCCCAATCGCCCCCGCCACGCTCCACCGCTGGTGGCGGACGGCGACAATCGCCAGCAGGAGCAGGCCAGCCAGCAGGGCGTCGGGCTGGCCCAGCATCAACCCCCACCAGCCCTGGGGGCACAGCACCACGGCCAAGGCGGTCTCCCAGCGAGGCAGTCCCAGCTCTCTGGCATACGAACCCGTCCCCCAGGCCAGCACCCCGATGCTTGCCGCCACGAACATGGCGTAGGCGACCGGCAGCGGAACCACGGTAAGCGGCACGAGGACAACGGCCAGCTCCGGAGGGCTCACAAACCTCCCTCCATATAGCGGGAGGCCGGCCAGGAGCCGATGGGAGGCAGCGAGGAATGTCTGGAAGTCCGACGGGGTCAGCGCGTACGCCCTGAATCCGACTTCGAAGATCAGGCTGGCCAGGCCAAATGTCACCGCCCACAGCCCAACTCGGCTGGCAGGGAATCGGGGCGGCACATCGGGAGCATATCTGCTTCTCCCGGAGCCGGACGCCTCCTGGTGCCAGCACGTGGTGGGCGGCGCTGGGCGCGAAGCTTGGAGAGCAGCAGGGTGTGGTCGGCACCCAGCCATGGAAACCGGCCTCCGACCCGCTCCGGGACGACCTCGCCGGGTCGAGGTGGGAGCACGGTCACACCCTCGCGGCACCGTCTCAGACACCCCACGAATACCGTGGACGTCGCTGTCGAAATTTGCCGACCGTATGATGAGATGGTGTGGCGCCGCCGGCGATGGCTCGTGACGTTCGCCGCCGCCGCGCTGGTGGGCCTCAGCCTCGCGACAACGGTCATCTTCGTCGGACTCCTTCTGTCCGTGCGCGCGACCGCGTTCGCCGTTCTGTACAATGCCGCGGCCGCCGTGATGGCTGGTCACAGCCCCTACAGGGACCTACGTGGGATCCAGCTCAACGAGGCTTTTGAGTACCTTCCCTGGGTTGCCCTGGCGCTCTCACCCTTCACCCGCCTTCCCTTCGTGATCGCCTTCCACCTCTGGGTGGCGCTTTGTGGAACCATCGCCGTGGGGAGCTCCTGGGTCCTGGCCCGAACCTTCGGATGGCGCCGCCCCTGGCTGCTGGCTGCCTCGGTCGCGGTCTGGGAGGTGCTCTGGCGGGGCCTGCTCACCGGTCAGGTGGATGGCTGGCTGCTCGGTCTGGAAACCGCCAGCCTTGTGGCGACCAGCAAGGGCAGGTATGGCTGGGCAGGGGCCACAGCGGTGGTCGGGGCGCTGATCAAGCCGCAGGTTATGTGGATCTTCCCGGTGGCGCTCCTCTGGCCGGCGCTGGCTCGAGGTCGGGCGGGGCGCTACCTGCTCGGCGCCCTCGGTGCGTCCGTGGCGTTGGTGGGCGGGCCCGCCCTGCTCCGCCCGAGTCTCCTACCCCAGTGGTGGGGGAGCCTCGACCGTTTTTCCACCTCGATCGCCACGATCCAGCCGGATCTGGCCGGACTGCCCGGCCTCCTGCGCTTCTCGCCTGCGTCGTGGGGGCTGACACCCTCTTTCAGTGACCCCGCCACCGTGCTGGTGGTCGCTGCCGGGCTGGCCTGGATCGCACGGCTCATCTGGACCTGTCCCAGCGTCAGGGCACGAAGTTCGGCGGGGTCGGACCTGCGTGCCGCGTGGCTCGCCAGCCTCACCTTGGGGGTGTGGGTTCTGGTGGCGCCTTACAGCCACAGCAACGACCTCCTGGTGCTCCTGCCACTCCTGGCGCTCGTTGTTGGCGTGGACTTCAAGGCCGCCGGAGAGTGGGAAGTGCTCGGCGTGCTCGCCGCCATTGTTCTCCTTCCCGAGCTGTTCCTGTTGTCGTCCCCGGCACAGGTGATCGGCCGGCTTTCGGTCGCCTCGCTGGCCGTGGCCGCTCTGGTGGCGGTTGCCTATATGAGATCTCCGTGGCGGTGGGCTCGCGGCGGTCCTCCTCATCCCACTCAGCCCGGGTGGCCCCGGCCAGCCAGCGCGGGCCGAGTCGGCAGGGGGCCCTGATGGGTGGTGGGGGATAATCGCCGGAGATGAGCGTCTTCACCAGGATCTACGACCCCACAAGGCGTGAGGTTCGCCACCACCTGGCGACCGCCGAGCGCATCGGGCTCTTGGGGCAAGAGCTCAAAGAGCTCCCGAACCCGGCCTTCTCCGAGCGCACCGGGGAGTTCAAGGAGAGGCTGCAGAAGGGGGAGACCCTTGACGACCTCCTGCCCGAAGCCTTCGCCCTGGCCCGGGAGGCGGCCGAACGGGCGCTGAAGATGCGCCCGTTCGACGTCCAGCTGGTGGGCGGCATGGTGCTCCACGAGGGCAAGATCGCCGAGATGAAGACCGGAGAGGGCAAGACCCTGGTGGCCGCCCTACCCCTCTACCTGAACTCCCTCACTGGAAGGGGTTGCTACCTGGTCACCGTGAACGACTTTTTGGCCCGCCGGGACGCCGGTTGGAATGCCCCCATGTTCCATCTCCTGGGGCTTTCGGTGGGGGCGATCATCCCCGAGCAGTCGTTCCTCTACGACCCCGAATACACCGACGAGGCCCACCAGGACGAGCGGCTGCGCCACCTGCGCCCGGTGAGCCGGCAGGAGGCGTACGCCGCGGATGTGGTCTACGCCACCAACAACGAGCTGGGATTCGACTACCTGCGCGACAACCTCGCCCGCAGCCTGGAGCAGAAGGTGCAGCGGGACCGCTACTACGCCATCGTCGACGAGGTGGACTCGATCCTCATCGATGAGGCGCGCACCCCGCTCATCATCTCCGGACTGGGGGAGGAGTCCACCGAGAAGTACTACCAGTACGCATCCCTGATCCGACGGCTGAGTCCGGAAGTCGATTACACCATCGACGAGAAGACCAAGTCGGGCAGCCTCACCGAGGAGGGGGTCGACAAGATCGAGCGGATGACCGGGATCTCCGACATCTACGCCATGGAGCACGTGGAGGAGGCCCACCAGATCAACCAGGCGATCAAGGCCCACGCCCTCTACCTCAAGGACCGGGACTACATCGTCCGCGACGGGGAGGTGGTGATCGTCGACGAGTTCACGGGCCGGACCATGCCCGGCCGGCGGTGGTCGGACGGGCTTCACCAGGCGATCGAGGCGAAGGAGGGCCTCCGAGTCCAGCAGGAGCAAAGAACCCTGGCGACCGTGACCTTCCAGAACTACTTCCGGACCTTTGAGGTCCTCGCCGGGATGACGGGTACCGCCCTCACCGAAGCCGAGGAGTTCCACAAGATCTACAAGCTGGAGGTGGTGCCGATTCCCACCAACCGGCCGATGGTCCGAATCGACCAGCCGGACCTCATCTACCGCAGCGAGGAGGCCAAGTTCACGGCCATCGCCCAGGAGATCGAGGAGCGGCACCAGACCGGGCAGCCGGTGCTGGTGGGCACGGTCAGCATCGAGAAGAGCGAGCGGCTCTCACGCCTTCTCGACAAGCGGGGGATTCCCCATGAGGTCCTGAACGCCAAGCTCCATGAGCGCGAGGCGGAGATCATCGCCAGTGCCGGGCAGCGGGGAGCCGTCACCATCGCCACCAACATGGCCGGCCGGGGGACCGACATCGTGCTGGGGGAGGGGGTGGCGGAGCTGGGCGGCCTCTACATCATCGGCACCGAGCGCCATGAGTCGCGCCGGATCGACAACCAGCTCAGAGGCCGGGCCGGGCGTCAGGGGGATCCGGGCGAGACCAGGTTCTTCCTCTCCTTCGAGGACGACCTCATGCGGGTCTTCGGCGGGGAGAGGATGCAGGGGCTCATGGCCCACCTGGGGCTCACCGACGAGACACCCATCGAGTCCAAGATGGTCAGCCGCCAGATCGAGTCCGCCCAGTCCCGCGTCGAGGGTTTCAACTTCGACAACCGGCGCTACGTCGTCGAGTTCGATGACGTGGTCAACACCCAGCGGGCGATCGTCTACTCCGAGCGTGACCGGATCCTGGAGGGGATCGACACCCGGGCCAACGTCATGGAGTGGCTGGATGAGGTGGTGCGGGATCTGGTTGCCCTCCATTGCCAGGGGGGGCACAAGGACGGCTGGGAGCTGGACGCCCTCTGGGACCGCCTGCGGTACCTGATCCCCTTCCCATCGGCGGAGGAGGTCGACCTCGAGCAGTTGGGCAACACGGCTCAGGAGGTCGCCGAGACCGTCGTCCAGGAAGCCCAGCGCATCTATGGGGAGCGTGAGCGGGAGTTCGGGGAGGAGCTGGTGCGTCAGGTGGAGGTCCATCTGATGCTGAGCCTGATCGATGAGCGCTGGGCTGACTACCTGACCACCCTGGAGCACCTCAAAGACGACATCCGCTGGCAGTCGATGGGTCAGCGCGACCCGCTGGTGGAGTTCAAGTCAGAGGCCTTCGCGGCCTTCCAGTCGTTTCAGGAGTCCTTGAAGCAGGAGATCGTGCGCTACGTCTTCCATTCGCAGATCCAGCTTCAGCCTGCGCCGGAGCCGATGGCCGGGGTCGCCGTCCACGCCGAGGCCGCGTCTGCGGTCGCTGGGGTTGCTCAGCAATTTGACGCGCCCGGACCAACCCCGGAACCGGTGTCGGCGACTGCTCCGGCGGCGCCCACCAGCCTCCCTGCCACCACTGCTGGCAACGGGCAGGTGCGTCCGGGCGCTGCCCGGCAAGTGCCGATCCCCGCCAGCCGCAACTCCCTTTGCCCCTGTGGCTCGGGGCGGAAGTACAAGAGGTGTCATGGCGCGGGCACCTGACGCTGGTTCAAGTCCGCGATCCGTCTGGGCAAACCGCCACTGCCATCGACGGGTACGGCGCGGTCCGGAATCGTCGCCTGCCACCAGGCTGGTCTATGGAGCTTCAGCTGTGCTCGAGGCATCCCCCAGGGCCCCGACCTCCGGCCGAAGGGCCGCACTGCGGCGCTCGGGGCTGGCGAAGACCAGGGCGAGAACGATCCCCACGGCGACTATGAAGTAGTAGTCGAAGAAGGCCCACTTCGCTGTCACGAAGGCCAGCAAAGTGAGGACCGCGCCCATCAACAGGGCCGCGTCCCAGTCCTTGGCGCCCCAGAGGGCGAAGGCGGCAAGACAGACTGCTGACAGCGAGACGCCAGCCCAGCCCGGCAGAAGTGGACGGCCAAGGTGCGCCAGAAGCCCGTTGATCGACAGAGCGTCTGGTCGCGGAGCCAGTCGGAGTTGGAGGAGAACCGTGTCAGCGATGAAATTGCCCACCCCCGCCCAGAGGGCAAAGGGGACACAGGCCAGAAGCGCGACCAGAACAGCCAGGGTGATCTCCCGTCGCGCGTCTCGCCACCAGAGCCAGACGAAGACGAGCAGCGGCAGTGCGGTGGGAACGGTACATAGGCCAGTGCCCAACGCCAGGACCGCCCACCGCGGATGCCGCGGTCGCAGCACCAGCCACAATGCAACCCCAGCCACTGGATACACCTCTGGCCAGGCTTGGACGATCATGAAGGGAGAAAATGGCATCGCGAGCGCCAGCGCCACGTATCGGCCAGCTGCGGCCTCTCCCATGTGGCGCCGGGCCAGGATTGCGATGCAGGCGAAGAGCAGCATCATCGCTGCCGCGTTGGCTACACGAATGTCACCTAGCAGCCGAAAGGGCGCGGCCAGAACCAGCAGGGCCGGGCCATACGGAAAGTGAGCTGAGAGAAGCCCGGGGGTGGTCGTCGGATATGCCATCCCGTACGGGTTCAGGCCGTGAAGCAGTCGCTCAGTCGAGCGTTGAGTGAACCAGAACACATCGATCCCCGCTTGGCCCCAGACCATCCGACTCGCGGCGAGGGCCAAGTCGGTGCCGGCGCCGATCAGCGCGAGAAGCCTTGCCTGGCGGCCCCAACCAACGAGGCAAACGGCACATGCCGCGCCTGCGAGTACTGCCGAGAGGACAATTTCTGTGGGCGACGAACCCGGGTCAAGACCCGGGGCGAGGTTCGACAGAGCCAGGGCTGCCACGGCGAGTGGCCAGATCCACGCTGGCACCGACCTCGATTGCACGCGGCGTGCGACCACGGACGACACGCCCGCCACCAGTCCGGCCAGAATGGCCAAGAGCGCCGCATTAGAGAAGGTCCCCTGTCGCCAGGCGCTGCCCAGGGAGATGGCCGTCAGGCACGCAATTGCCAGCGCCTGCCACAAGGGGATTCTCCCCGCGATCTGGGTTACGAGCAGCGCTGAGATCGCGGAAGGTGGCGGACGCCGGCTTGCGGCTTCTGCCGGTGGCAGCGGTCCCACCACGCCGTTGGCTGGGCCATTCACCCTCAAATGTCCGTCGATTCGACTGCCGATCGTGGCATTCGCGGACTCCGCTCCAAGGGGCCGGAGGACGCCACTGGCCGAGTGCCGCGCATCTTGGGAAGAGCCCGCGCCTCTATTCCCGAGCGTTTCCATGTGCCTGGATGCGAAGGCTCTTGGTCCATCTCAGGTGGAGGGTGCAGGATGCCTCTGGGCTTGACCGGCTCACGTCCAGACGACGGGCGCAGCGGTTCCGTAGGGTGGTGCCCGGTCGCTGAGGCTGTGGGCGCGCGACGGCCTGGGCGACCACGTCCGCCATGCTCACGATAGACAGCGTGGTCGACAGCTGCCCCGGGCCACCTCCGCATCACGAGGCAGTCTACTAGCGCCCCTAACTCCACTCGAGTCAGTCAGACCGAGGGGACCCCGTTTGTCACCCCAAGACCTTCGGCCACACTCGAAGCTGGGCGATGGCGACTGACCGGACATCGGCAATGGTCGGGGCAGGCCCGCTCGCTATCTCCTCTCCCTTGCCCAACCCATAGGACTCGGGCCTATCCACCATCCACCCGCCCCCGGTGAGGCGGGAGCACCACGAAGGCGAAGGTTGAGCGTGAGCCGATGCTCGGCCCATGCCAGCTCACGTCACTCCGGTAGATGCGGGCCTTCCCGCCTACGCCGCGCGCGCCAGCACTCGATGATACTGAGCCGCACGTAGGAGAGGGACTTGCCGATCCCGATCGACGACGACTGGCTCGTGTACCGAGTGGGAATCGCGACCTCGCGGATCCGAAAGCCCCGTTCGTGGGCAGCGACCAGAAACTGGGTGTCGAAAAGGAAGTCGTCGGAGAAGGCTTCAAAGTTCAGATCATCTAGGACCTCGCGAGTGTACGCACGCATGCCGCTGTGCATCTCGGTGAAACGGGTGCCGAGGATGCGATTTTCGACGATTGTCGTGAGGCGGTTGCCGAAGTAGCGATAGTTCGGCATGCCTCCCCGGCGCGGGTCCGCGCCGCCCGCGAAGCGTGAGCCAAACGTCATATCCGCCTCGCCGGCAAGAATTGGAGCGACCAGCAGGGGCACGGAGCGCGGATCGTACTGATAGTCCGGATGGAGCAGAACAACCACAGTCGCCCCAAGTCTCAGCGCCTCTCGATAGCACGTCTTCTGGTTGGCCCCGTACCCTCCGTTCTCGGCCCGAGTCCTAACGTCGAGTCCAAGCCCCCGGGCGACCGCTACGGTACCGTCGGTGGACGCGTCGTCCACTAAGAGAACGTGATCAGCCGCCCCGGCCGGGAGGTCTCCAATTGTCGGCGCGAGGGTCTGCTCTGCCTCATATGCTGGCAGCACGATCACCGTGAACGGAACCGGGCTTGACTGCAACCCAACCTCCAAACCAGCCTCGCGGTGTCCATCTCAGAGCCCTGCTGAAATTGTCGCACGCAGGGTACTCAAGCAGCCGCTAATCCGAAGAAGTTACCTGCCTGTCACCACTGAGAGGCTGCTTAAGCTAGAATGTGGCCGATCTGAGGTCAAGGGTCTCGCACCTCAAGGGCTGCCCACCCTGTTAGCGCCCCCTTGACCTGGCAGCGGCGCCTGGAACGAGCCAACCGGGAGGGATGCACTCGGAAACGACCAGACGCCGCGGTTCAGACCTCCGGAGCCTCATGCCATCGTGCTGTTGCCTTGCCACCGACCGACACGGCCCCATGGCGCTTGCGGCTCACCGGGCAGGGCTAGGGAGCCAACTCGATATGCGCCGTCCGCGGCTCATCAGCGGGCCCGGAAGATGATCCTAGCCAGAATCCAGTCGCGCCCCCTCCGTGGGTGGGCCGAGGCGATGCCTACTTGGGCATGGGTACTTGCCACCGCGTCCTTAGGTTTCGTGCTGCTCATAACGAGGCAGCCCCACACGCTAATAGATCCGCAGTTGTGGGCTGAGGATGGAAAGGTCTGGTACCGCGATGCCTATCTGTACGGTCCCCTTCGCCCACTGCTAGCGCCTGACGCAGGATACCTGAACACATTTCAGAGGCTGGTTGGGGCGCTCGGACTCATGCTCCCTCTGGCACTTCTTCCGCTCTTCTTCGCGATCGTTAGCGTCGTGGTCCAGGTTCTACCGATTACGTTCCTGGCCACCGACCGGATGGCTACCGTGGCGACGTCCCGCGCAATTCGGCTCGCCGTCGGGCTGGGGACCGTAGTTCTCCCGAATCTTGCCGAGTTGTCGGGCGACGTGACCAACACACAGTGGCCGTTGGCGCTACTGGCAACCCTCGTCCTCGTCTCCAGCCGAACGAGGAGCAACGCGTGGCGAGTCTTCGACATAGCGGTAATTGTCGCATCTGGGCTCAGCGGGCCCTTCGCGTTTTTCCTCGCTCCGGAGGCGATCCTCCTTGCCGTGATTCGACGCTCGCGAATGCAAATGGCATTGGCGCTCCTGGTCTGCATGACAGCTGCGATACAGGGGACGGTCCTCATACTGAGCGCACCCCACCAGAGAGCCAACCTTCTGAGCCCCGCCCATGTCGACGCTACAGCTGGTGCGGTGATCGTGGTGGGCCGAATGCTCTTGGCTCCACTCGTGGGAGCATCCAGGGGCGCTGCGTTCGCGGTAGCCATTGGGCCGTGGTGTGACCTCGCGATTGCTACCGTTGGAATGGCCGTGATCGCGGGCGCCTTCTTGTGGGCGTCCACCGAGGTGCGCCTCCTGTTGGGATTTGGTGTTCTCACGCTGGCGGGCACATTAGTTGGTAGCCGGAGCCTCTGGGCTGCCATGATCCGGCCCACAGCTGGTGAACGCTATTGGTATATCCCCATGCTGACTTGGGTTCTTGCGCTAGCCGTCGTCGCGGCTCGGAGTCGGTTCCGCTGGGCGAGACCGTGCGCTCTGTATGCGTTGCTGGCGGTCACAGTGGTCGGAGTGCCTTCGGGCTGGCGCTATCCAG
>JAKAVU010000060.1 GCA_021817185.1 bacterium | reverse complement strand
CTTCTGCCACCGCCGTCGATCCAGCCTCGCACTCTTTGTCCAAAAATTCCGCAGCTATCGTGATCAGAACCCTGCACGACGGCTGATCCCTCACAGAGTGACGCCGGACCGCCCTGAGCGAGGCAGGTCCACGCCTAGCGTTTGCTGTCCCGAGCCCCCTAACACCGGTCGGCCCCGGCCAGCCCACGCTCGCCGCTGGGCACAATGGTTACAAGTCCTCGTGTGCCAGGAGGGCCGATCCAGCAACTGACGCGACTCCAGCGGGGCTAATCGGAACTCTTGCCCGCTCGCCCGGCTACCGGGGTGGAGCGCCGGTGACCGGTCATCATGGACTGGTGAGCCGAAGACTCGATCAGCCCTTGGGGGCCAGCTCAACTACGCCTGCTTGGCCGCACCGGCCCCGGTGCTGGCGCGCGGAGTTGCCGTTCACAGTGCCGCCGAGGCTGTGCCGGGGAATGCGCCCCCCACGATGACTGACCAGTCCGGCCGGGGGGCGCTCACGGTCTTCCTGGGATCCGCCCCGGGGGTGGGCAAGACCTTCTCGATGTTGGAGGAGGGTCGCCGTGAACGCGACTGTGGCACCGACGTGGTGGTGGCCTGGGCGCAGACCTACGGCCGACCGCTCACGGAGCAGGCGCTGGATGGCTTGGAGAGGATCCCGCCGCTGGTGCTCGAGTACCACGGGATCCGGGTCGAGGAGATGGACCTTCAGGCCACACTGGAGCGCCACCCAAAGTTGGCACTGGTCGATGAGCTGGCCCACACCAACCTGCCAGGCATGCGCCACGGCAAGCGGTGGCAGGATGTCGAGGACCTGCTCGACGCCGGCATAGATGTGTGGACCACGGTGAACATCCAGCACATCGAAAGCCTTCGCGACGTGGTGGAGCAGGTAACCGGGGTCGCGGTCCGCGAGACCGTGCCCGACTCTGTACTTCAGGGAGCGGCGGAGTTGCGCCTCGCTGACATCACCCCAGAGGCTCTCCGTAAGCGCATGCGGCATGGCAACATCTACCCACCAGAGCGGGTCGAGGTTGCCCTGAACAGCTTCTTCAGAGAGGGCAACCTGGCTGCACTCAGGGAGCTGGCCCTGCGGTACACGGTGCAGCACCGACGGGTTAGGACGGTGGCGGAAGCGCCCGCGCGCGCAGCGGACAGGGTGCTGATCGTGGCGCCGGCCGATCCCACCGCCTTGGGGCTCATCCGCCGGGGTGTCCGCATGGGCCGCCGGCTGTCCGCTCCGGTGGAGGTGCTCGGAGTCGGCGAGCCGGACCGCGGAGGGGAGGACCTTGCCGCCGCCGCCGCCCTGGCGGGCGACCTGGGCGCCGTCTATCGCACCTGTTCGAACACTCACTCGGTGGCCGCGATAGTGGCCGAGATCGGACGTTCAGCGGCGACCCACATCATGGTGTCGGCCCCGGCCGGCAGCCGGCCGGGATCCCGTCAACAGGCACTCATCGGCCAGCTGCTCGAGGGGCTGGCCGATCGTCACCTCCATGTGATCGGCAGGCGCCTCGGCGGGCGACCCCTGGGGACGGGGGATGCGCGTCCCGATCCGGACGCAATCCTGCGCCGCGAGGCCAGCTCGGGAACCGCCGGCTCACTTCGGCTGTACATCGGGTACGCGCCCGGCGTCGGCAAGACGACCCGGATGTTGGAGGAGGCCGGTCGTCGGCAGCGACGCGGGGCCGACGTCGCGGTGGCCGCAGTGGGGGGTCATGGCCGGACCGGCATCGAGGCCCTGCTGGCCGGCCTGCGTGAGGTGCCGACCCTCCCGACCGGAGCCGTCGACGTCGAGACGGTGCTGCGCAGCAACCCCAGCGTCGTCTGCGTGGACGACCTATCCGTGCGGGACCGCGAATCTCAAGAGCCGCGCTGTTCGCAGGTGCAGCGCCTGCAGGAGGCCGGGATCAACGTGGTGGGAACCATCGGCCTCATCGACCTGCCCGGCTTCGAGTGGGCCCGCTCTCAATTGGAGGCGTTGCGGGATGACCACAATGAGTTGACGGGCCTGGTACCCCGTGGGGTTCTCGATCAGGCGGATGAGATCGAGTTGGTGGACATTCCCCCAGCCGAACTGCGCGAGCGGGTACGGTCCGGAGGTTTAGTCCCGGCGGATGAGGTGACCCAGGCGCTGGGCGTCTTCCGGGAAGAGCTGCTCAGCGACCTGCGCGAGGCGGCGCTCCGGTTGGTGGCCGACCACACGGAACAGCGGCTGCAGCGTTACATTGCCACCAACGCCATTCGGACGCTGTGGGCCGTGCAAGAGCGGATCGCGGTGGCTCTCCGCCCGGAGCGGGTGGATTTGGCCGCCCAACTTCTCGATGCCGGGCTCGCCATGGCCCGGCGCGAGGACGCCGAGCTCTCCCTGGTCACGGTCACCCAGCCACGTCTGGACGGCCGCGAGTCCACCGCGATCGAGGAGCTCGCCCGGCTGGCGGCCAGGAGTGGAGTTGCGTTGGTGCCGCTGCCGAGGGAGGGAACGGTGGCGGCCACCCTGGTCAGTTGGGCCGAGTCCCATCAGGTCACCACTCTGATCATGCCGGCGCCGCGGACCAGGCATCGGATGCCCTGGGAGCGGCCGGTGGCGCTGGAGGTAATCCGGCTGGCCAAGGACACCGACATCCACATCCTGGGCCGCACCCTCCTGCCGAGTGCGGTCACCGCAGCCGCGCCAGCGCGCAGGTGAGTTGGGCCGCACCCGCATGGGCCCGGCCACGGCATCCGAGCCCCGCTGGCTCTTCTGGCCTGGGCGGAAAATTTGAGGCGGGGGTGGCATCCCGCTTGCCGCCAGCCCCGCGGGCGTGTCAGCCGCGGCCCCGGCTCGGGCCGTGACCGGGCCAGCTCCCGGGCCGTGGTCTTGACGCTGGCGGCTGGGCCGGTGTGGCCCAGCGCCCTTCAGAAGCTGCGGCCGACGGTTTCCCGCGAGTGAGTCCAAGTACCACTGCTGGTCCACAGGGCGGGACACCCGGCTCGGCCCGAGCTTGGTGTACGGCGCTGGGGACGGCCGGCGGCGCCATCATGGTCGCTGTGGAGTGTGACCTTTGCCCGCAGGCGGGCTCAGTTCGGCTGGAGGGAGAAACCGTCCGGGCCCTGGGGGAGGTGTTCGCGGCTGCCCGGGAGAGGGGAGGCCTGCCCGGGGTGTGCTGGGCGGTTGCCAGCTCCAAGGGGATGCTCTGCTACGGGCAGGAGGGAGCGGCCGCGCTTGAGTCGGGAGCCCGACTCACGCCGCAAACGGTCTTTCGGATCGCGTCGATGACCAAGAGCATCACCGCCTGCTGCTTGCTTATGTTGCGCGATGCTGGGGTGCTCAGCCTGGATGAGAGCGTTGGTGCCTACCTTCCCGAGCTGCGGCTGTCGGGGTACCCCGGGGAGCTGGCGCGCTGGGTCACCCTGCGCCACCTCCTCACCATGTCGGCCGGCCTGGTCGAGGACGACCCCTGGGCAGACCGCCACTTGGACATGTCGGATGGCGACTTCACCTCGCTGCTCAGGTCCGGCATTCCCCTGGATCGGTTGCCGGGCCGTGAATTCGAGTACTCCAACCTGGGCTATGCGATCCTGGGCCGCGTACTCGAGGTGGTGACCGGCTCGACCCTGCCGGCGTTTGCCGCCCGGCGGCTGTTCCAGCCACTGGGGATGGGGTCCACCCACTTCGAGCTGGATGATGTGGATCCCTCGCGACGCGCGGATGGACACCGGCTGGCTGATCATGGCCTGGTGGTCGAACCGGCACTGCACCATGGGGCCTTTGGAGCCATGGGTGGGGTCTGGACCTCGATTGCGGACTTCAGCAGCTACGCCCAGCTTCACCTCCGGGCCTGGACGACCGCCGAGCCGGACCCCGAGTCCCCAGTCGCGACGCCGAGCCTTCGGGAGATGCACCAGCCCCACCGGGCCATCCGGCCGGGGCGAGCGGTCCGGACGGGGGTCGGCGGCCTCGGATACGGTTTCGGCCTGTTCTCCGGGTGGCATGAGCGGCAGGGGCGGGTGGTGTTCCACAGTGGGGGCCTGCCTGGCTTCGGATCGCACGTCGAGTGGTTGCCGGACTGCGACCTGGCAGTCTTCGCGTTCTCGAACCTCACCTATGCCCCGATGCGCGTCGCCGTCGGCGAGGCGATTGATGTCTTGGATCGAGCCGGACTGCTGGCACCCCGCCATGAGGAGCCCGCCCCTGAGCTGGTCCGGGCTCGGGATCTGCTGGTCAGTGCGTACCAGCAGGGTACCCTCGTGGGCTGGGCGGAGCTGGCGGCCGACAACCTCTTCCGGGATCGGGACCTCCAGACTCGGAACGTGGAGCTGGGCAGGCTGCGGGCCCGGCTGGGACGCTTCCAGAAGGTGGGACCGCTGCGTTCGTCCGCACGCCTCCGAGGCACCGTCACCCTTCACTGTGAAGCCGGCGACCTGGAGTGCGAGCTCTGGTTGTCGCCGGCCGCCTCGGCGGGAGTCCAACTGCTAGCGTTCCGCACTCCAGGGGTCGACCCCTCGTGACTCAGCCCGACTTCGCCTCGGCCAAGAGGAGGTCTCGGGTGATGTCCATATGGCCGCGGTGGCGCGCCAGCTCCTCCTGGATGTGGACCAAGGCCCCGCCCTGGGTCCGACCGATGGGCAAGGCCGCGTTCTCCGGACCCGGCGAGTTGCGCGCGGGCAGATCGAGCTCGGCAGCGGCCACGTCTTGAGCCAGACGGCTCCGGGCGGCTCGCGCCCTGGCGACGAGATCTGCGACGGCTCCGCTGGCGGTGAACTCCGCCGCTCGATCCCGGTTCGAGGGACGCCCCGCCACCACGTGGCCGCCCCAGTACTCGATCACGCCCAAGCAGTGGGTGAGGATCGCATAGGGGGAGTTGGAACCCGCAATGTCAAGCGTCCGGTTGCCGAGCCCGTCTCCCAACTCTTCCACCATCGCGATCATGGCGTCCAGCTGCTGATCTATGAAGTAGAGGTAGTCATCTCGGGAGATCATGGCGCTCCTTGGGATCCCGTAAGCGTGGCGGTGGTTGCGATCATGCCACAGCCCACCCGGCCCTGTCGTGGGCTGGGGGCCGTGGTCAGGAGAGCATCGACGGAAACCGACTGAGGCAACCGCGCGGCCGGCGCCACCATTGCGCTTCTGGCGCTGCCCTTTGGGGGATCGAAACTACAATCAGGGTTCAGCCCCGGGAGTTGCCGGCTGCGGCGAGCGCGTCGACTCCGGCCCGCTTGCCGACTCGGCGCGATTCCCCTCTCAAGGAGATACGAGTGAGTGAGACCGCGGATGTGACCAGGGTGGGCGCCAAGCGGGACGGGCTCTGGCGCGGAGATCAACCCCGCGCTTTGACCCCCGAGCTGGTGGCTCGAATGGAAGAGCAGGCGGCCGCGATCATGACCACCCTGGGAATGGATCTGGACACCGCCGCCACGCGCGATACGCCGCGGCGCTTCATCAGGGCCCTGATCGACTCCACCAAGGGCTACGACGGGGATCCCAAGTTGCTGACCGTTTTTCCAACCGAGTGCCGGGGCGGGCCCGATTGCCGGATCAGCCAGATCATCGAGGGACCGATCCCCTTCTACGCCCTGTGCGAACACCACTCGCTGCCGTTCCACGGATACGCCCATGTCGCCTACATCGCCCACGAGCACATCGTGGGGTTGTCCAAGCTGACGCGGCTGGTGAACGTCTACGCGCGCCGCTTCACGGTTCAGGAGCGGTTGGGACAGGAGATCGCGGACTGGATGATGGAGCAGTTGCGTCCCCACGCGGTGGCGGTTCACCTATCGGCGACCCACCTGTGCACCAGGATGCGGGGCGTCCGCAACGAGACCACCCGCACCAACAGCTCCTACTGGCGGGGTGCCTATGAGGAGGATTCTGCCCTGCGCGCCGAGTTCCTGGCCAGCGTGCAACGGGGCTCCGCGGGGTGAACCGGGTGACGGTCGTGGGAGGAGGGAGCGGTTCCCTGGGGCGGGCTCTGGTCACGCTCATGGCTGGCCAAGGGGCCACCGTCGTGGCGGTTGGCAGGCCCGGCTTCGAGGACCTACCCAGCCCGGAGCCGTGGCCCGCGGACTCGGTGATTCGGCTGGGGGCCGACCTCACCGACTCCGCCGCCGTGGCGGCGCTCTGGGAGCGCATCGACGCGATCGGCGAGGTGGAGGCGATGATAAACGTGGTGGGCGGTTTCCAGGCCGGCAGCGTCGCGGACACCCCCTGGGAGGTCTACCGCCAGAGTCTCCAGGTGAATCTGGACTCCACGTGGCTCTCGTGTCGGGAGGCCGCTCCCAGGCTAGCCAGGGGAGGATTCGGGGCCATCGTCAATGTGGCCTCGAGAGCGGCCGTGACAGGCGGCGCTCAGAGTGCAGCCTACGCGGTGGCGAAGGCGGCAGTGGTGCGACTCACCGAGGTTTTGGCAGCGGAGCTCGCTCCTCGCCGGGTGCGGGTCAACGCCGTCCTGCCGTCGGTCATCGACACCCCCGCCAACCGGCCAGAGCCGACCGCCGGCCCGTCGCTGGCGGTGCCTCCCGAGGCCATCGCCAAGGTGATCGCGTTTCTAGTCGGTCCGGATGGGTGGCCGATCAGCGGAGCCGCCATTCCCGTCTACGGCTGGGCATAGATTGCTGGAGCTGCTGTTCCAGCAACCAGGACTCCCCGAATATCCTCTGCCCGAGCGGCTGAAGGCGCAGTACGGCGGCGGGCTGGGATTTTCGGAGCCGGTCTGGTACGCCAACTTCGTTTCCAGCCTGGACGGCGTGGTTAGTGTTCCCGGCCATGCCCATGTCGGCTCCCTGCTCTCGGGCCACAGTCAGGCCGACCGCTTCTCGATGGCGTTGCTGCGGGCCTGCGCCGACGCGGTGGTGATCGGCGCGGGGACGCTGCGAGACAGCCCGGGTACCCTGTGGACCGCCGAGCGAGCCTACCCCTCACTGGCGGCCGAGTTCCAAGAGCTCCGGCACCGGCTCGCCCGGGCACCCCAGCCCCAACTCGTGGTGGTGACCAGATCCGGTGAGCTGGACCCGACCCATCCGGCCCTTCAGCAGCACGTGCTGGTGGTCGCGCCCGAGACCAAGGAGAAGCTGCTCAAGGGCCATCTGGGGCCTTCCGTCTCATGTCTCTGCTACCCGGGCCCGGACCTCGACTGGAGCTGGCTGGCCTTACAAATGCGGGCCCGGGGATACCGGGCCGTGCTCTCCGAGGCCGGCCCGGCTTCCATGGGACAGTTGCTGGCATTGGGCCTGGTCGACGAGCTCTTCCTCACCCTGGCTCCCACGGTGGCCGGCCGGCCGGCGGGGGAGCGGCGCAACGGATTCGCTGGGGAGACCGACCTGCTCGGAGGTGGCAGGGCCCATCTGCTGGCAGCCAGGCGCGCCGGCGATCACCTGCTGCTCCGCTACCGGATGGATCGGACCACCAGCTAGCCGGGTGGCCGCGGCCAGGCCAGCCCGGTGCCAGTGGACAATCCGCGCAACCGAAAGGCCTGCTCCTCACAGATGCGGGTCAGCCTTCCGAGATGCGCCAGTTCCATCTGGCCAGCCGCCTAGGGGTGGGGCCGATTCATCGCGGGTCAGTGTTGGGGACATGCGCCCGCTCCAGCAGGGACTGCGCGGCGGCAAAGGCGGCGGCATGGACCGCGGGCAGCTTGGAGCGGGTGGAGGCTGCGATCTGGCGCACCGACTCGAACTCGGGTGCGGCACCGATCACGACGCCGTCCAGCAGTTTGAGCTTGACCACGACCCGACCGTAGGGGGTGTCGACCTCGGTTTGGCGCCGCTCGGCCTCGTACCTGCGCACCTCATGGACGCGCACTCCGAGCGTGGTCGTCTCCTGCAGCAGAAGCGTTGCCAGGCCAGGCTCGTCGCCGGCGCGCGCGACCACGGTAACCAGCCATCCGGCACGCCCCTTCTTCATCAGGAGCGGGGAAACGGCGACATCCAGGGCTCCGGCGGCGAAGAGGGAGTCGGTGGCCGCGGCCAGCAGTTGTGGGCTCATGTCGTCCAGGTTGGTCTCCAGGACGGAGTAGCCGGCCGTCTCTGCAGGGGGCGGGTGCCCGAGCCACAGCCGCAGCAGGTTCGGCCACGGTGCCTCGGTGGCGCCGGCGCCGTAGCCGATCCGGCTCAAGTGCATCGCCGGCTGGTCGAAGCGGGCCAGCACGGTGGCCAACGCCGCGCCGGTTGGGGTCACCAGCTCGCGGCCCTCACCGAAGGGCCGCACCGGGGCATGAGCTGCGGCCAGGATCTCCAAGGTGGCGGGCGCCGGGCCCGGCAGCCGGTGATGCCGGCCGCCAGCCACCTCGCCCGGCGAGACGGGGAGGGCGGAGCAGAAGAGGTTGTCGACCCCGAGCGCCGCCAGCCCAGACACCGCTCCGACCACGTCGACGATGGCGTCAAGTGCGCCGACCTCGTGGAGATCGACCTGGGAAGGCGCCAGGCTGTGGATCCGACCCTCCACCTGCGCCATCCTGGTCAGGACTGACAGGCTGGTGGCGCGGACCTCGGGCTCCAAGGAGGCCGAGTCAAGGAGGTCGGTGATCGCATCCAGCCTCCGGAGAGTTGGTGCCCCCAAGGTCTCCACCCGCACTAGGGTCGCCCGCACCCCCGCCCGACTAACGGTCTCAGCGGAGACTCTGACCTCGCGGCCCAGCCCCAGCGAGTCGACCAGGTCCTCCAGATGCCGGACCGGTAGCCCGGCGTCCACCAGTGCTCCCAGCAGCATGTCGCCGCTGACCCCCGAGTAACAGTCGAGGTAGCCGATCACGACGCGGCCGCGAAGTTGCGGTTGATCGTGGCGGCCAGGAAACCGGCCCCGAAGCCGTTGTCGATGTTGACCACCGCCACCCCGGGCGCGCAGCTGTTGAGCATGGTGAGCAGGGCCGCCAGTCCACCGAAGCTGGCCCCGTACCCGACGCTGGTGGGAACCGCGATGACCGGCACCCCCACCAGCCCGCCCACCACGCTGGGCAGCACTCCGTCCATGCCGGCCACGACCACGATCACGTGGGCGCGCGCCAATGCGTCACGCTGGTCCAGCAGGCGGTGCAGCCCCGCCACCCCCACATCAGCGATCAACTCCGGGGGGCTGCCCATGAGCTCCGCGGTGACCGCAGCCTCCTGGGCGACCATGAGGTCGGCGGTGCCGGCGGTGAGGACCAGCACTCCGGGCACGGGGGCAGCCGGCCCGTTGGCGTCGACCACGATGGCCCGGGCCCCTGGGACCCACCGGGCATGTGGCACCTCCACCTCGACCGCGGCGTACATCGCCTCGGTTGCCCGGGTGGCCAGTACCGGCCCACCGCTGGCAGCGAGCCTGGCCACGATGGTGGCGACCTGGTCCACCGACTTGCCGGCGCACAGGACGACTTCAGGCAGTCCCTGGCGCAGGCCGCGGTGGTGATCGACCCGGGCGAAGCCCAGGTCCTCATATGGGAGATCGCGAAGGATGTCTACAGCGGCCTCCACCGCGATCCGGCCAGCACGCACCTGGTCCATGAGCGCCACCAGGCTCGCCCGGTTCACGCTGGCTGGGAGAGTGGCCCGCCGGGTGCGTCGCCGGTCGCCACCGGGCTGTCCAACGCCTCATTCAGGCTGCCCGAGCGGAACCCCTGGAGGTCGACCGTGACGTAGGTGAAGCCCAGGGCGGCCAGGGCCTGCAGCACCGCCAGCCTGGTCGCCGGCCTGGTCAGGCTCGGGATCTGCTCGGCCGCCACCTCGATCCGGGCGATTGTCCCGTGATGGCGTACCCGGACATCATCGAATCCCAGCCCCCGCAGGGCCCGCTCCGCGCGGCCGATCTGGTCGAGCTTTTCCAGGGTGACCCGCTGCCCGTAGGGGATCCGGCTGGACAGGCATGGCGCGGCCGGCTTCGCATGGTTCGGGAGTGCCAGGGCCGCGGCCAGGGAGCGCACATCGGCCTTGCCTAACTGAGCCTCGGCCAGCGGTTCCCGCACACCCATCTCGGCGGCGGCGCGCGCCCCCGGCCGGAAGTCAGCCCCGTCGTCGAGGTGGGCGCCATGGATCAGGTGGGGGAGTCCCTCCTCCCTGGCCACCTGGAGCAGGCGGGCGAACACGACCCGCTTGCAGATGTAGCACCGATCCGGCCGGTTGCGCCGGTAGCCCTCGCGCTCGACCTCGTCAGTCGTCACTACCCGGTGCCTGATGCCCAGGCCGGCCGCCAGGTCGGTCGCCGCCGCCAGTTCCGAAGGATCGAGGGAGGGGGAGGCGGCGGTGCAGGCGAGAGCTCGGTCACCGAGCTGCTCCTGGGCCACGTAGGCCAGCAGCGTGCTGTCGACTCCGCCCGAGAAGGCGACGACGGCTCCGCCCAGCTGCCGTACGATCGACCGCAGGCGCGCTAGCTTCGGTTCCAGCTCCGCCGAGGGGTGTTCACCTGTGGTCATGGCATTGCCTGTGTGAACATGCCCTCGGGGTCGAAGCCCATGGGACGGGCCGGCTCGACCAGTTCCGCGGCGCCGGAGGCCAGCAGGTCCGGCAGCACGGTGGAACTCACGTACAGGTATTCCAGGTGTTTGGTGTCCCGCGCTCGCACGATGCGCGCCCTATCGGCGGTCACCTGCAGGCAGCAGGCGATCGCGACGCCCAGGGCGTCGCGGTCGGTGTCGACCAAGAGGGCGATCCGGGCCCCCTCCGGGGTCTTGGCGGTGATGCAGTTCATGTACGTGACCAGCCGATCCATCCGCTCGACAGCACGGCGCAGCACCACGTCGGCCAAGCCGATTCCGACCGCGTTGCCCTCGGTCTCCGCGGTCAGGTCGCGGACCACGATCCGCTGGATGTCGGGTCCGGTTCCGGTCGCGCCGGTGTAGTAGCGGCCGACCACGTTGGAGTCCATGCCCAGGCCGCTGATGTCCTTGCCAATGAAGTCCAGCACCAGCACATCGATGGCACGGAAGGGGAGGCCAGCCATGGCCGCTCGAGCGACCTTGAGCAGCTGCGGCTCACGCTCGGCGAGCCGCTCCGCGGTCACCGCCTCGACCTGCATCAGCCTCGACTGACCGTTCTCGATCAGGGCCAGCCCGAATGGCATCGGGGCCCGAGCCAGGGTGAAGGCGACCACGTCCGGGATCAGCTCCGCGAACCTCGCGAACCCCTGGCGGTGGAGGGCGTCGGCCCCGCGCTGCTTGCCCAGTCCGATGGCGATCATCTTGGAGAGCCCGCTCTCGATCGCACCGCTGAAGTCGGTGTGCGGCTTGACTCGGTTGATGGGCACGATGGCGTCCGCGCCATCGAAG
>JAKAVU010000059.1 GCA_021817185.1 bacterium | reverse complement strand
CCGCCTGCCCCGCGCCGGCACGAGCCTCGGTGGTGCTGACCTGTGGTACCGTCGAGGAGACCTTGCTGGCCAACACCGCTATGGCCAGCAGCCTGAGCCGCCTGGGATACCGATGCGAGCTCCAGCGCCTCCGCGACGCCCACAACTGGATCGCGTGGCGCGATGCCTTCCGTCCATGGCTGAGCCAGCTGCTGGCCTGCCTCTGGTCCAGCTTGTGAGAATCCACTGATGCGCCGGGATCAGTGGGTGGTGGAGTCGGAGGGCGCCGGCGCGGCCACGGTGCTGGCGTACGGCCACTACGGGCCACCCCTGATCGTGTTCCCCACCGACATGGGCAGCGCTCACGACTTCGAGCAGCGGGGGATGATCGACGCTGTCGGACAACTTCTGGAGCAGGGCCGGGTCAAGCTCTACTGCGTCGACAGCTTCGACCGCCACTCGTGGCGCAATGCCAGTCTCTCCCTGGAGGAGAGGGCACGAAACCATGCTCGCTTCGAGGACTGGGTGGTGAACCACCTGGTGCCGCGGATCCACCAGGACTGCCTGGGACGACTCGACATCGGCGTCATCGGCTGCAGCTTCGGCGCCTACCACGCCGCCAACTTCTGCCTCAAGCGGGCGGACCTCTTCCCGAGGGCGCTGTGCCTCTCGGGCGTCTATGACGTGTCGGTGGTGGGCGGCGGGTGGGAGCGCGGCAGTGAGAGCTACTTCAACAACCCCATGGACTATCTCGCGCACGCCCATGGCGACCATCTGGAGTGGCTCCGGCGGCGAGCCCACCTCACCCTGGTGTGCGGTCAGGGAATGTGGGAGGACACGACCGGAGCGCTGCAGTCCACCCGCGCCTTCGCGCGGCTGCTGGCTGAGAAGGGGATATCCCACGAACTCGACGTCTGGGGGTACGACGTGCCTCATGACTGGCCCTCCTGGCGCCAGCAGCTCGCCCACCACCTGCCCCGGTTCTGCTGAGTTCAGTCGAAGAGGAGGCCCTCCAAGGTGGGTTCTCGCGGCACCTCCGGACCAACCCCAAGCATGGTCTCGTTGGCCAGCTGCTCCACCACCGCCGGCAGCGAACCGGTGCGCTCGAAGCAGCGCAGCTGCCGGTCCGCGCTGCTGCCTTCGGCGAGGATCTGGTGAAGGTACTCGACCTCGGCGCGGGAGCCCAACTCGTCGAGGACGTCGTCGACGAAGTCCAGCAGCTCCAGCGCCAGCTGCCGCATGGGCACCTCCTGCACCTTGCCGAAGTCGATGAGCCGCCCGTCCAGCCCGTGTCGGAGAGCCCGCCACTTGTTCTCCGCGATGAGGTTGGGCAGGTACTTGCGAAACCCCAGATTCGACTGTCGTAGCTTGAGCAGCTTGGCGCAGATCGCCTGGATGATGGATACCAGACAGACGACCTCATCCACCTTGGTCACCGCGTCGCAGACCCTGAATTCCAGGGTCGGGTACACGCAGTGGGGTCGCAGGTCCCACCAAACCTTCTTGCCGTCGTCGATGCTGCCGGTTTGGACCAGCAGCTGCGTGTAGTTCTCGAAGTCGTCGTAACAGCTGAACTCCGGGGGTATCCCCGTCCTGGGAAAGCGCGACCACACCACGCTGCGGTAGCTCTTGAGGCCGGTCTGCCGGCCCATCCAGAAGGGGCTGGAGGTGGACAGAGCCAGCAGGTGAGGCAAGAAGTACCTGGCCTCGTTGGCCACCTCGATGCGGAGCTCAGGGTCGGGGATGGCCACGTGCACATGCATCCCGAAGATCAGCAGCTCCCGGATCACATCCTGCATCTCCTCCTCGAGCATCTTGTAGCGCTCGAGGTCGGTCACCTGCTGCTCCTGCCAGTTCGCGAACGGATGGGTGCCCGCCGACGCTATGCGCAGATCGAAGGGGCGGAGCAGCTCGGCCACCGCGCGGCGCAGGCGGGTGACCTCGGTCCGGACGGCCCCCACGTCCGCACAGATCGGGGTCGCGACCTCTACCACCGACTGGAGCATCTCCGCCTTGACATCCTCTCCGAGCAGTGGGGTTGCCTGCGACAAGAGGGTCTCGATATGGGAACGCAACTGCCCCTGCCGATCAATGATCTGGAACTCCTCTTCCACACCGAGGGTGAGCCAGCCTTCTCTCACTGCTTCATCTCCACCAAAAATGCCGGAACCACGCTGCCCGAACCGGCTGTGAGATTCAAGAGCGCGGAGGAGGAGAGCCGGATCAAGAGCCCGCCCACCCGGCCATTGAAGAGGTACGGGTCCATGTCCCTGGCGAGGCTGAGCATCTCCACCTCGTCACCCACCGCCACCGGGTACAGATCGCGGGGTACCTCCACGGCGGCCTGGACCACGTAGGACTGCGTCAGCGCCACCGCCAGCGTCTGCTCCCACTCCCGCTGGCTCACCAACCAGCCCAGCACCACCCCTTTGCCGCCGTACTCGTCGTTGGGCTTGAGGACCATGGTCTTGCGATTCTGGACCACGTAGTCCACCAGATCGGGGATGGCCCGGCCGGCCCTGGTGCTCGGACCCGAACGCACCTTGCGGGTCCAGGGCACGTAACGCCGGATCGCCTCCAGCTGTGCTCGGGTGTAGAGGTGGGCATAGCCCTCGTCCGACAGCAGGGCCAGGCTCATCTTCTTGTGCAGCAGCTTGGCCCGAAAAGAGTTCACGACACACACCGCGCCGTCCAGATAGGCTGAGCACAGGGCCTCCCAGGCGCCGTCCGTGGCCAGCAGCTCGCTCTCCAGCACCCGCCGATAGACGAGGTTGATGGCGATTCCCGACGGCCCTCGGAGCACTCCTTTGGAGTACTCCAGCTCCGCCGGCTCGCAGATCAAAGTCCTGACCCCGCGACGTTCGAAGGCGTCCCGGAACAGCTCGAACTCCCGCAAGGTGGGCAGGTTGGGCCAGTCGACGATGGCGACCGTGGGAGCCCCCCCGGCGCTGGCGAAGTCGCCAAACGCTCGCAGCATCACCTCAAGCTGACGGTCGCGACATGCCACCGGCTGAAGCTGGTACTTCATCCGCAGCTCTTGGACGGCCGGCATCTCCCAGAAGATGCGGCTCAGCTCTTCGCCGTAGGCGATCCCGGCCGGCGATTCGGCGTTGTACTCCACGTACCCGACCTCAGACGCCCAGAAGCTGTCAAGTCGCGAGCCCGGCGACGAAGGCCGGTATCCAGGGTCAGCCAGGGCCAGGCGCTCCTCCATCGGATCCAGGTCCAGCTCCTGGCGCAGTTTCGGGTCCTGCAGCAGCGCGGCCTCGAGCCGGCTCAGGGCCGCCCACACGATCTGTGCCGCCCGGCTGGCCTGTTGGTACTCCTTCCGGGTCAGGAACTCCGGCCGAAGCGCTACGCACAGCGGGTGACTGCCAAAGTAGAGCCCCCGCTCACGCTGACCCTGGTGCAGCACCTCCACGCTGCTGGCGCGGGTGTCGGGATCAGCCATGAGCTCGTCGAAGTCGCGGCGGGCCCTTCTGGCCGGGTTCACACGAATCGCCACCAGCGATGAGCACCCCGCCAGGGCGGGGACAGCTCCCCTTTCGCATAGCTCAAGACGAGAGCGCACATCCGGTCCAGCACCCAGTTGAACCCCTCATCCTTGATGGAGAAGCTGTCGAAGTCGGGGGCGGGGTTGAGGAAGTCGATGGCGTAGAGGATGCCGTCGCGGACCGCGAACTCGACTGTGTCCATGTCGTAGCCCAGAGCCTTGGTGAGCGTCAGCGCCTGCTCGGCGGCGCGGTCCCGCAGCTCCGGCGGCGGTGGGCGGTCGATGACGTAGCGCTCCATGAAGGGCCTGGTGGGGTCGTAGCGGAAGACCATCACGTCAGCGCCGATCACCACGCAGCGCAAGTAGTCGTCCCACTGGATCCGCTCCTGCAGGATCATGGTCTTGGTCCCGGTCTGATCGTAGGCGCGGATCAGGTCGTCCAGGCAGTCGACCATGTACACATCCCGCCAGCCACCCCCGGTGTTGGGCTTGAGCACCGCCGGGAGTCCGGTGTAGCGGACGATACCGTCCCAGTCCAGGGGATACTCCAAGTTGCGCAGAGACCGCGAGGGGTCGATGTAGGAGATGTACTCCTTGTTGGGCAGCACCACCGTGCGCGGCACCGCCACGCCCAGGCGGCGGGCCAACGAGCACTCGAAGAACTTCTCGTCAGCCTCCCACCAGAAGGGATCGTTGATCACGACCGTGCCCTGGAGGCAGGCGCTCTTCAGGTAGGCGCGATAGAAGGGGACCTCATGGGAGATCCGGTCGACGATCACCTGGTAGCGAAGCGGGTCCTGGATCTCCGGGATTCCTCCCAGTCGAGCGAGTTCCGCGGTCACACCCCATCTGCTCCCCCGCTGGTTGACCAGATCCAAGAACGGCTTCGGAAAGGTGTCCTCCACCCCCACCAGAAGCCCCACCTTCGCGCCCATTCGCCACTCCCAAAGCCGCTCCCGCAGCCGAGCGCGCCCAATCCCGGGCCACACGACGCTGCGCTCACCATAGGGCTGAGAACTTGATCTGGCAAGTGGACCCGGGCAGGATCCGCCGCGTCGCCCCAACATATCGGGCAGTCGTCACCGTCGCGGGCGTCCCCTTCGAGTTAGCTAGGCAGCCTCTCCCGGTGACCGGCCCGCGTCAACCACAGCCTCGTCGGCGGGCGGCGCCGCCGCTCCGGTGCTAGCAGCACGGGTCTTGTCCAACGAAGGGGCGCTCGTCCCCCCTGTCACGGCCCCGCGTGCACCCCGCCTTCCAGCCGCGACCGCCAAGGCCCAGCAGCGGATGGGATCACGCCCCGTATGTTGGTGTAAGTAGCGGGACCCGGTCGGGTCCCGTCGCTGTGCTCAGCGCCGAGAGCCGACGGTGGGGCCGGCGTGCAAGCCACTGGTCGAATCGGGCACCCCCCCGCCGCATCTCGAAGAGGCGCCACCCGCACCCCTGGCGCTGGTGCTGCGCCAGAGTCTGAGCACCCGGCGTCCGTCACTCCCCGGCAGCGCCAGATTGGTGCCCAGCTCGATCCCCATCACGAGCAGCAGCTCCCACGCCCATGCCGAAAAAAGCAGGGCCGCCGTGGCCCAGACCAGGCTCTCCATGATCGGCCCCACCAGCCAGATGTCCATCAGCTGATGGGCGCTGGCGTGACCCGTGTTGAATCGCCATCCGAGGCCGGGGAAGTGGAAGGAGGGGCGGGGGTGCAGCCCGGCCCACCGGAGCAGGAGGTAGTGGGACCCCTCGTGCACCACCAGAGCGACGACCAACGTCGCCCAGATCACTACCATGGCTTGCCAACTCCACTGCCGACGCCGTCTCCAGTACCCTTCCGCCCCTGCTTCGATCCTAGGCAGGAACCCGGAATCTGTCAGATCCCAACTCGGCCCAGCCTGACCTGAGCACCGGACCGAAGCCGCTGCCCTGCTGCCGCCGGTGCTCCCCGGGCGCGAGGAGAGCCCTATCGGGAGGCCGATGGAGGTGCGATACCGTTGCCGTCGTGGCAGTTGGAGCAGAACGCGAGAGTCCGGACCCGCGCTGCCCCTGGGCCCATTCCGCGGACGAGTACCTTGCCTACCATGACCACGAGTGGGGCAGACCAGTGGCTGATGACCGGCTGGTGCTCGAGCGGATCTGCCTGGAAGGCTTCCAGAGCGGCCTTTCCTGGATCACCATCCTGCGCAAGCGAAGCGCCTTCAGGCGCGCCTTCCGTGACTTCGAACCCGCCCTGGTCGCGCAGTTCGGCGAGCGAGATGTGAGCCGACTGCTCCAGGACCGGGCCATCGTGCGCCATCCGGGCAAGATCCGGGCCGCGGTTGCCAATGCGCGGGCCACTCTGCGCCTCCAGGACGCGGGGCAGTCGTTGGCGAAGCTGTGCTGGGACCACGAGCCCGCACCGGTCCCCCCTCCCCGCACCATGGCCGACATCCCCCAGTCGATCCCGGAGTCGGCCGCCCTAGCGCGAGAGCTCAAGCGTCGGGGGTTCGGCTTCGTGGGTGCGGTCAGTGCCTACTCCTTGATGCAGTCCCTGGGGCTGGTGAACGATCATCTGGCTGACTGCCCCGTCCGGCCCCAAGTGGAACATCAGAGACAGGGTTTCCCGCGCCCTTAGCCAGGTCCCGGCAGCGACCGAGTGGCGGACCCTCACGGTGCCCGACGCAACGCGGCTGGGGACCCGTCCATGGCCGCACCTGGATGCGTCTTGAGGCGCCGACTGCCGAAGAGCTTGGCCTGCTGGCCACGAGTTCAGCACGGCGGCGCTCCAGATAGCGGAGCTCAGCGGCATTGCCTGCCAGGTCGATTGCCCGGGCGTATGCCGCCTCCGCCTCGGCCCGGCGCCCGATCCGGCGGAGCAGTTCGGCGCGGGCCGCGTGGAAAGCGTGGTAAGTGTCCAGCGGCAGCCGGTCGATCGCGGCCAGCGCCGTCTCTGGCCCGGCCAGCTCGGCGGTGACCACGGCCCGGTTGAGCGCCACGATCGGGGTGGGAGTGAGTGCGTACAGCTGGTCGTAGAGCTTCGCGAGCGTGTGCCAGTCGGTTTCCGGGAACGCGGGGGTGGCGGTGTGGACAGCGTTGATGGCCGCTTGGATCTGGTACGGCCCAGGGCGGTTGGCACGGATGCAGGCTCGTACCAGGGCGTGTCCCTCACCGATGAGCGTCCAGTCCCACCGAGATCGGTCCTGTTGGTCGAGTGTCACCAACTCCCCCGAGGCGTCGATGCGAGCCGGGCGGCGCGCGTCGATCAGGAGCAGCAGGGCCAGCAGCCCCACCACCTCCAGTTCGTCCGGCAGCAGCTTGGCCAGCAGCCGGGCCAGTCGAATCGCCTCGTCGGACAGATCGACGCGCACGTCGGTGTCACTGCCGGGGAGATAACCCTCGTTGAAGATGAGGTAGATGACTGCAAGAACGTCGGGCACGCGTTCGGCGGGCCGCTCGGGAACCACGAACGGAATATGTCCATCCCGGATTTTGGCCTTGGCTCTGGTGATTCGTTGCCCGATCGCCGCCTCGCTGGACATCAAAGCGCGAGCGATCTCTGCCACCGTGAGTCCAGCGACCAAGCGCAGCGTGAGTGCCAGTCGAGCCTCCGATGCCAGTGCCGGATGGGCGCAGGTGAAGATCAGACGGAGTTGGTCGTCCTCGACGGCGTGCGGGGGCCCGGGCTTCGGTTGCAGTAGCGCCGCCTGCGCGTGCTTGACCCGCCGTTGGGACTCGCGGCGGAGGCGATCTATCGCCTTCCGCGTGGCAGTCGTCATCAGCCAACCGCCCGGGTTGGCCGGAGGTGTGGTGCCACCCGCGCCCCATGTCGCGACAGCGGCAAGGAAGGCCTCGCTCGCTGCGTCCTCGGCGAGGTCGAGGTCCCCGAAGCGTCGGGACAAAGCGGCCACCACTCGGGGCCACTCGGCGCGATAGATTTCCTCGATCACCGCGACTGGACCAGCCCCAGGAACGGACGGTCCGCAATCCCTGGGCAGCACGGCGCCCAGGTCAGGACGGCCAGTTGCAGTGCGCAGTCAGGGTTCGGCGCCGGATCCGCCGATATTGCACCCACGGACTCCTTCGCGTCCAGGTGAGCCCCATTGGGATAGAAGGGGCTAGACACGCACCGTCGACGCCGATTGTCATGGGCGCCCGGCACCGACATCGGGCGCTGGGACATCTCAGCCCGTTTGGGTAGCGTCGCCGCGGCGGTCGGCATCCGGCGTCGGAACACGATCTCGGAAGATTCGCACCTCCTGCGGCCAGTCGCAGGCCACCGCGATCTTCCCCGCCCAGTACCGTGCGGCGCTCTCGTCGGCCACCTCCACGGCGGCAAAGCCACCGAAGGTCTCCTTAGTCTCCGCATATGGCCCATCGGTGAAGACAGGCGCGCCACCGCGCGGCTCCACGTGGAAGACCGCCGCGTCGTTGTCGAGGCCGCCTCCGAAGATATAAACCCCGGCCGCTTTCATCTCCTCGCGTAGGGCGCCCACCCGCCGGGATCGCTCCTGCCACTCCTCGTCGCTCGCCTCGGTCACCCACTCGTCGTTGAAGTAGATGAGATACTGGGCCATTCGGACTCCTCAGTTCGTGGGGGCGGTGCCATCGACCGCCGTTCACTCACTCTACGGGCAAGGGGCCGTGAATCCGACAGCCGGGGCCAGGCGCCTCCCGCGAGATCCGAGAACAACCCACGCCGACGCGCTCGGGCGTCCCCCCGAGTTGAGGCGACCAGCTTGCTGCGCTCGTCAAGAGCTGGGCAATCTGGGGGTGACTGACCCCGTTCGATCGACCACCTCCTCGGTTGGGTGCCAGGCGCCTTCGCGACGAACCTGAATTCAGGGCCAGCGCGTCTAAGCCGCCGCGACCTGTGGTCCGGGCCAGTGATCCGTGAAGGGTCGCGCGGCCAGTTCCGAATCGCACGCTCGAAGCTGGCCCGGGATCAGCGCCGTGGGACATGGCCGCGATGGTGGCGGCCGCCCGATTGGTAGGCGACGGTCCAGCCGGTTGGTCCGATGAAGCCGAGGCAAGGGCAGCGTTGATGGGTCTGCGCCGGGTAGGCGCCCGGCCAATCTCGACTTGGCAAGCCGGTGGCGCGGGCGGACTACGCTGGGAGGAGCTGGATGCAGGCTTCGATCAGGTCACCATCCGCCCCGCCGACGCCCACCGTGAATCGTCCGGGGAGGGGGCGATGGCGTCGAACAAGGGCACTGCGGGCCCGTGGAATTCGGGTCGACGCCGAGCGGAAGGAGCTGCGGGAATAATCACCCCCACTTGCAACCATCCCGGGACTTCGGGTGCCGCGCGCTGGGACGCATCGATACGGGCTACTTGGCCGTCGCCCACTTCGGCGCTCGCTTCGCTACCACGCCGGCTGCGCTCCCCTGCTCTCCGTCCCCCCGGGCATCCCGGCGTCCTGTTGCTCCGCGTCGACGCAATCCCAGGTCCCAGCGGGAGCTCAGCTCCGAGTTGAATTGCCGATCGCCGGTCGGGCACAGGCACGGTAGAGCTCCAGAGCGACCCGCCGTTCGCGAGCGTGATCGACGATGCGCTCGGGGTAGGCAGCGGGCGGGTTTGTGGCTTCCCAGGGGCGGTGGATGTAGCGATCCGGCAGGTGACGGATCTCCGGCACCCAGCGGCGCACGTAGGCACCTGAGGGATCGTGGGTCTCCCCCTGCAGCACAGGGTTGAGGATGCGGAAGAAGGGCTGCGCGTCGAGCCCGGTCCCGGCCACCCACTGCCACCCTCCGTTGTTGTTGGCCAGGTCCCCATCGACCAGTTCTCGCATGAAATGGCTTTCGCCGTGGCGCCAGTCGAGATGCAGGTCCTTGACCAGGAAGGAGGCGGCGATCATGCGGCAGCGGTTGTGCATGAAGTGCTCGGCTTGAAGTTGACGCATCGCTGCGTCCACCATCGGGTAGCCCGTCAGGCCCTGCTTCCAGGCCAGGAGAGCCTCCGGGGTGCCCGGCCACGCCAGGTTGCGAAGCTCCGGCTTGTACTCCCGCTTGGCAACCTCCGGAAAGTGCCAGAGCGTGGCGGCCAAGAAGTCGCGCCAGGCCAGTTGGTCTAGCCATCGACTCGCCCCACCGGCAAGGTGTGGAACGGCACCGACCGCCTCAACCACCGCCCGGATCACGGTCCGCACCGAGATGGTGCCGAAATGCAGGTCGGCAGAGAGTCGGGAGGTGGCGTCCGCGCCGGGATCCTCCCGGTCGGTTGCGTACCCGCTCAGTCGTCGGTCGACGAACGTGCGCAGACGGTTGGCCGCGGCACCCTCTCCCGCCTCCAGCACCCGATCCAGCGGACGCACCCCGAACTGAGTGGGCCTCGGCATGGCGTCGCTCCTCGGGAGCTCCGCCACACCCAAGAGGTGAGGAGCAGAGACGGTAGGGCCGAAGCCTTCGAGAACGGTGGAGTGGAAGCGCCTCCTGGAGGCTGCGAATGTCCGCAGCGGCGGGAGCCCCGTTGGATCCAGCACCAGCTGCTCCCCCGACAGCCACAGGGACCGCCCGTCCCGGGCGAGCAAGCTTGCAACGGCCCGGTCGCGGCTTCTGGCGTGGGGGGTGAAGTCCCGAACCGCGGTGACCAATCGAGCGCCGGTTTCCGCTGCCAGATTGGGCACCACTTCACGCGGGTCCCCACTCCGGATCACCAGCGCCGAGCCGCGACGCCGAAGCCCTTCGTCCAGGGAGGCGAGAGCCTCCAGCAGGTATGCCAGCCGGCTCCTCCCCGCGTCAGGGCCGTGAAGTATGGCTGGGTCAAGCACGAAGAGCCCGATCACCGGCCGGCCCTCTTCGCCCGCTTTGGCGAGGGCTTGGTGGTCGGTCAGCCGCAGGTCGCGCCGGAACCAGTGGATCGCAGGTTCCACTGAGCTCAGCTGGGGGTGGGGTCGGACCTGACCGACCGACCGGCGCCGATGGACATCACCGCCGGGCGCAACGACGACAGAACGCACCGTCTCGATCCGACTTCACGGCCCTCTCATAGGCGTTGCGGCAAAGGCCGCCACGAGCAAAACGATGCCGGCGTTCGCCAGCCTCCCTTCCCAGAAGCGGTCCCGAGAAAGCGGAGCCGTCGACGCCAATGACCCTGTCCGCACTTGAGCCGAAGTGAGGGGCGATCGCTGCTCGTCTCCACCCTCCGCCACCCGCCGGAACACACCGGCCGGCAGCGGTCGCTGCGATGGATGCTGTGGCAAGCGCAGACGCAGTCGACGCGTGGAAGGTCAAATCCCGCCGAGGAGCCACCCCGATCACCGCACCATCACCCTGGCTGGTCCCGGCCGCGCACACCCTAACCCCACGCCACCCGTCTTCGGCGATGGTCAGCAAGATGCGGGGCTTAGCAATGCTGGCATCTTAACGTTTGCGGGTAGAGATCGACTGCCGACGCCGGGTTCCGACCGCAAGCATCGGCCGCGCTGCCTTCGCCTTCCGGCGCGGCGCCCTCGGGCGCACTCATCGGTACTCCGACCGCACGCTAACCAGTCGCCCCCGGGGGTAGGTTCCGTGCTAGAAGACGGTGGGCCAATCGAGCCCGCCAGTTCCAGGAAGTCGGACGGCTTACGCATCGCGGCCCTTAGATGAGGGGCCCCGCAACCGGCCAGCTCTGCGGAGCGCGCCGCCTGAGGGGCAGGGGCCCAAGGAACAGCGCGACGATCAAGCTCTCGAGCATGATGATGGCGTCGTACCTGAACCAAGAGGTGGTGCGGTTGACACTCGTGCGAGGGTGTCGTATGCAGGGGTCACGAGGAGTGAATCAGCGAAAGCCACGTCCCGTTTGCTGGAAACTGCGGGACCTCAACGCCGTCACAGAGCCGACGGAGGGCGCGGCCGCATTCCCTGCGGCTGGCCTTGGAGCGGGAGACCGGGTTCGAACCGGCGACCTTCTGCTTGGGAAGCAGACGCTCTCCTCGCCAGGCCCACAACACGCACGT
>JAKAVU010000058.1 GCA_021817185.1 bacterium | reverse complement strand
CCTCCACAGCCAAGATGAGACCGATGGGCTCAACCAGCGGTGGCGCTGGCCCAAGCCGTGACGCCGGAGCGACCTGATCCTTCACACCATGTATGTCCCGCTGGAAGCCGTCGGGAGGGCGCCCTCGACAGAAATCACCCCCAGCTTGACCCACCAGTCCAACTCGCCAACCTCTTCCCGGTTCACTCAACTACTCTCATGGGCAGTACCGCACACTTCTCGGCCAGCTGCTCCCAGCGCCCGGGTTCGGCGACACCGTGGATTTCGTCCACATCAAGCAGCACTACTACTTGGTGCACCATCAGCTGAATCCCAGCGGGATCGTGCCCGCGGGGCCGGACCTGCGAGGCTGGCTCCTTCCCCACGGACGGGAGGTTCTGCCCGGTTCACCCTTCGGCGAGGGATCCCCTCCCCCGCCCCCGCCGCCGTCGGAAGCGGTCCCGGCGGGCCACGGCGCCGGCTGACGACGTCTGTGGCCGGCGCCGCCAGGGGCCTTGCCAGCTGGGCCTCATGGTCTCCGGGCTCTTCCCAGCACCATGCGCGGCCCCGGCATCCGCACCCCGAGGACCATGGTCGGGACATCCCGCGACTCGACGATCTCGAACCCCGCCGCGGTGACGGCTGCCACGGTGTCTCGGTTGAGGTGGCAGCCCCCGGCGATCAGGCCCCAGGTGGGGTCCAGGGCGTCCTGAGCCCGGCCGATGGCCCCTGAGCTGCGGACATGTTCGTAGAACCGGAGCTCGCCTCCGGGCCGGACCACCCGCATCAGCTCGGCCAACGCGTGGCCCTGGTCGGTCACGGAGCAGAGCACCAGCGACGAGACCGCAGCGTCGAAGGAGGAGTCCGGCAGCGGCAGCCGCTCGGCGAAAGCTGCCAGGACCTCCACCTTGGCCCTGGACCGCCCGGCCGCCCGCCGGCACCACCTCCTGAGGTGCGCCTCCGGTTCGACCACCGTCACCTCCTCCACCGCCGGCGGATAGTGCGGAAGGTTGGCCCCGGTGCCGCCCCCGATCTCCAGCACCCGACCCGCGAGGCCGGCCAGCAGTTCCTGCCTCACCTCCTTGGCCCCCACCCTCTCGGCCAGGGGCGAGACCAAGGCAAAGCAGCGCGCGAAGACGGGATGCCTCGACAGTGAAGACGGCGCCATCCGGCGATGTTCGCACCTTGCCCGTGCTCGCGCCCCGCCAGCCTGGATTTTCCACCGGGGAACCGCCTCAGGGACGCTCCACTTCCCCTGCGCCAGGGCCGGTGGCCGAGGTGGAGAATGCGTTCGGTGTCAGCACAGGAGCAGTGGGCAGACGCACTGCGGAGCTGGGCCATCCCCCAGGAGATCCTCGACCAGGCTGAGGAGTCGCCCTGGACCCTGCCTCCCGACGCGTTCGCCGAGTCCGCGCGCCTGGCGCTGGAGCAGCCTCCCACCCCCACCCACACGCTGGCGCTGGAGAGCCTGCCGGTCGGTGGAGTGGTGCTGGACGTGGGCTGCGGCGCGGGAGCCGCCAGCCTGCCGCTGAGATCCCGGGCGGGACAGATCGTGGCCGTCGACCAGAGCCCAGCCATGTTGCGGGAGCTGCTGGCCCTGGCCGGGACCTCGGTGCCGGTGACCACCGTCGAAGGCACGTGGCCGGAGGCGGCAGCTCTGGTTGGTCCGGCCGATGTGGTGGTGTGCGCCAACGTCGCCTACAACATTCCAGGCCTCGACGAGTTCGTCACAGCCCTGTCCGCGGTGGCGAGGCGAAGGGTGGTCCTGGAGCTCACCGGCTCACATCCGCAGCAGCCCCTCAACTGGCTCTGGCGCCACTTCTGGGACCTAGAGCGGCCCCGGGTCCCAACCGCCGACACCGCCGCCGCCGTGATCCGGGAGACCCTCGGGGTCGAGATCGAAATCGTCAGATGGACAGGCAGAAGGCCCCTGACCAGCCGTCTGGACGACAGGGGTGTTGCCTGGATCCGCCGACGCCTGTGCCTTCCAGAAGAGAGAACCGGCGAACTGGCATCCCTGCTGCGCTCGCAGGACTCAGGGGCAGCCACCGAGCTTGTCACCATCGCCTGGGCCGGGCGGGCCTGAGGACCAGGGCCGGGATCGGCACCAAGGTGGCCCGGCGGGTACAACCGAAGGCAGACCGCCACCGGCCCCGAGCACCGAGCGGCCCACGCACAGCTCAGCCCGCGGCGGCTGCCGCCAGTTCTCTGCTCGTCCAAACTTCGGGCTCGAACCCTCGTGGCTCGGAACCAGTTTGGAACAGCGCCAGGGCCAGGGCGGCACATGCGGCCGTCTGATCGGGCATGAACTCCAATCCCGCCACCACCACCGGTCCCGGGTCGGGGCTGGGGAGCAGGCTGCGGACGACGACCTCGAAGCTGTAGGTCTGCCTGGCGAGATGGATCCGGAGCGTCTCCAGGCCGCCCGCCTCGAGGGCCGCGGCAGGGGTGGGGACCACGATCCTGGCTCCGGTCAAGGAGGCGTCCAGCAGGCGCGCCGCCATGCCGCCCAGCTCAACTCGAGCGTCTAGGTCAAAGCGCACCGACGCCCGGCGTTCGGCGCCGAACCGCTTGGAGCGAATCCGCCAGATTGCGGCCATGAGGATCCCCAGGTTGACAACCAGCCAGAAGAGAGAGCCGTAGGCGACCCACACCACCCGGTAGTGCAGCGGGGTCGCCCCCAGCAGGCTGGCGACGGACCATGCCAGCGTCACCACGCTGGCGCCCACCAGCGCCCACAGCAACCATGGCACCGGCATCCGCGCCCTGGTGTCGCCGGTGCGGCCCTTCTCGGTGACCCGGAAGGGAAGCTCAGAGCTCCGCAGCAAGCGCAGCGTGGCGTGCAGGTTGGCGGGCATCCGGACCACCTCGAAGATGGTGGCCAGCCCCTGGCTGGAGGTGGATCGCGCCAGACGCCGCATGGCGTAGCGCTGAATCACGAAGGTGACGATGAAGATGGGTGCGAACTCCACGAACGGGGCGCGGATGGGAACCGCCGCCACCAGCAGCACCACCATCGGCACCAGCAGGTATCCGAGGGAGCGCCAGGCGTCGAACCATCCCAGCAGGGTGGTCATGTAACTGAGGCGCTGCATCGGCGAGAGGCCGCTCACCGTGGCCGGGTTCTCCCGGCGCAGCAGCTGCATGGCCCCTGTCCCCCAGCGCAGGCGCTGGCCCAGGTACTGGACCACATTGCCCGCCGCCAGGCCGTGCGCCAGCACTTCGTTGTGGAACACCGTTCTCCAACCCAGCCGGTGCAGACGCAGGGTGGTGTGGATGTCCTCGGTGACCGTCTCCACCGCCAGACCGCCGACCTCTTGCAGTGCCGCCGTCCTGAAGATGGCTCCGGTGCCGCAGCAGAAGGCGGCGTTCCAGCGGTTGCGGCCGGCCAAGAGGGCGCGGTAGAAGAGGCGCTGCTCGCTGAAGTTGCGTTCGTGCTCGAAGCTCTGCAGGTTGTAGAAGTCTTGCGGCGTCTGCACCAGCGCCACCCGGCTGTCGTCGAAGTAACCGAGCGTGTTGCGGAACAGGTCTGCGCGCACCACATGGTCGGCGTCGATGATCGCCACCAGGTCGGCATCGATGCGGCCCAGGGCGTAGTTCACGTTGCCGGCCTTGGCGTGCTCGTGGGTGGGTCGAGCCAGGTACCTGGCGCCCAGTCTCTGGGCCAACGTTCGCACCTCGGGCCGGTCACCATCGTCCAAGACCCAGGTTTCGTGAGCGAGGTTGGCGCTGACAGCGGCAGCCACGGTGGGGAGCAGGGTCTCCTCCGGTTCGTTGTAGGTGGGGATGAGCAGCGCCAGCTTCAGGTCCGTGCCGTCACGCGGACTGGGGGGCCGCATCGCGTCGAGATCCCAGAGGTTGATGGTGAACAGCAGCAGGCCGAAGGCGGCGTGTACCTCCAGCAGCAACAGGGGTATCGAGATCCACCATTCGCCCAGGTTGAGGGTGGCGACGGTGCGCCAGGCCAGGTATCCGACCGTTACCAACAGCGCCGCGACCGCCACGGTCTGGGTCAGCCGCCGGCCGGCGGTGGTCTCGGGGTCGGGCACCGCGGTGCGCGGGAAGGGGCGATTGCCCAGCGGCTGTTCCTTGGCAGGGTGAGCGACCGGCAGGGTGGAGAGCGACATGTTTCCTCTTTGAAATGGAGACTGAGGGCGGGCCGAGGGGCCGCCCTGCCAGACCGGCGGTCTGCGTCCCCCAACCTTCGCCTGTGCTTGACAGTTCTGGTCGTGACGAACCCGTCGCAACTGCCGTCGAAGATGTATCACCAGCAACCAGCGGGGCCATCATGGCCTCGGTGGCGGGCGCCCCTTAAATTGCAGGGATGCACGGCAAACTTTTGGAGGTCCCAGCCATGACGGCCAGTCCCCGATTCGCCGACTTCCAGCAACAGGTGTATGCGGCAGGGGCCAGCGGCGAGCTGCCGGGCCTGCCCATGACCCCGGCGGGGATGGAGGAGCTGGCGCGGTCACGGATGACCGAGCGGGACTATTCGTATGTTGCTGGGGCGGCCGGC
Source organism: bacterium (assembly GCA_021817185.1). The sequence goes on along the minus strand of JAKAVU010000058.1, from coordinate 6,939 downwards.
ACAGAGTCTACCGCCAGATCCAACCTGGCGGCGTTCGATCGGTGGCAGATCGTGCCCCGTCATCTCCGCTCCGCCCCCGAGCGCGACCTGACAACGCAGCTGTTCGGGCAGCGGGTGCCGACCCCGATCCTGCTCGCCCCGGTGGGCGCGCTCAGCACGGTCCACCCTCAGGCGGAGCTGGTGGCGGCCGAGGTGGCAGCCACCATGGGCATCCCCGTGATCCTGTCCACGCTTTCCGGCAGCTCTCTTGAAGAGGTCGCCGCGGTTTGGCATCAGGTCGGGGCCGGAGTCGGTTGGTTCCAGCTTTACTGGCCCACCGATCGTGAGGTGGCCCAAAGCCTGGTCAAGCGCACGGAGAGGGCCGGGTACGGGGCCCTGGTGCTGACGGTGGACACCTGGACGCTGGCCTGGCGCCCGAGGGACCTCGCCCTCGGTCACCTGCCGTTCCTGAACGGCCAGGGGCTGGCCAACTACCTCACCGACCCCTGCTTCCGATCCCGCCTTGAGGTTCCCCCGGAACAGGACCCCGCGGCGGCGATCTCGCTGTGGGCGCGGATCTTCAACAACCCGGGGCTGAGCTGGGACGACCTCAAGTGGCTCCGGGAGCAGACGAGGCTGCCGATCCTGCTGAAGGGGATCTGCCATCCCGATGATGCCCGCCAGGCCTTTGCCCTTGGGGCTGACGGGGTCATCGTCTCCAACCACGGCGGCCGCCAGATCGACGGTGCCAGGCCCGCGCTGGATTGCCTGCCGGAGGTGGTGGACGCCGTCCCGGGCCAGATGGTGCTGTTCGACTCGGGGATCCGCGGCGGCTCCGACGTGGTCAAGGCGCTGGCTCTGGGCGCCACGGCCGTCCTGCTGGGGCGGCCGTTCGTCTTCGGCCTCGCGGCGGCGGGAGCCGATGGCCTGCGTCACGTGCTCCGGTGCCTGCTGGCCGACCTGGACCTGACCCTCGGCCTCAGTGGTCACGCCTCCATCTCCGACCTGGGCCGTGACTGCCTGGTCAGAGCAGCCGGGATCTGACCAGGACAGGTTGGGGCAGGCACAGGCCTGCCACTTGGACAGCTACCGTCCCGGCTGGCCGCGTTGCGCGGCTGGAGGCATCCGGGCCAGCGTGTGGACGACCACGCCGGCCCCTACAGTGGTCCGGTGCGCAGCGAACCTCCCGAGCAATTCCAGCTCCCCGTCGACAAAGGCGAGATCCGAGGCACCATCTGGCCGGGTGGGCCCGAGGCCGCCGTGCTCCTCCATCCCGGAGTCGGCGATCGCCGCTGCTGGGAGCAGGTGGTGCCCTGCCTCCCCGACGAACTCACGGTCATCACCTTCGATCTGCGGGGATACGGCGAGTCACCGTCCTCGCCGGCGCCGTTCACGCATCTCGGAGATCTCATGGTCCTGGTCGAGCGGCTGGCCCAGGGGAGGTCCGTCTGGCTGGTGGGCAGCTCGTTGGGAGGTGGGGTAGCGCTGGATGCCGCGGCCGAACATCCCGACCTGGTGAGGGGATTGGTCCTTTTGGCTCCCGCCGTCAGCGGCGCGCCCGAACCCAGCCTGGACCCTGATACCGCAGCGCTGGTGGATGAGGTGGAGGCGGCTGTGGCCAGCGGGACCATGGACGACGCCGAGGCCGAGGCGCGGATCTGGCTCGATGGCACCGGACCGCCCGGTCGCGTTGGCGGGTCAGCGCGCCAGCTCATGCTGGCCATGAACCGCGGCACCGCCGAGCGCGGTGGGTCCGAGGATCAGGGGAAGTCCGGCCTCGCAACCTGGGACCGGCTGGAATCCATCGGCGTCCCGACCAGCTGCGCCTGCGGGGACCTGGATCTACCGTTCCTGATCGAGCGCACCGCAGAGGTCAGCCGGCGCATTCCCAAGAGCCGGTATCAAACGATCCCGGGCACCGCCCACCTTCCCTATCTCGAGCAACCCGCCCTGGTCGCCCGCCTGCTTGCGGAAGCTATCATCCCACCGGGATGAGCGGGAGGACCGATCCGGCCGTCAGACCCGGGCGGGGCTGGAACCGTAGCGGTAGCCGGCGTCGGGATAGCGCGTGCCGGCGGCGCTGCCGACAGGTATGAGACTCGAGAGGCGATCTCGCTCCTCAAGGCTCAGGGGGACCTCAAGGGCAGCCAGGTTCTCCCTGAGGTTGGTGCGTCGCTTGGTTCCCGGGATGGGTACGACATCGTCGCCCTGGGCCAGCAGCCAGGCCAGGGCAAGCTGAGCCGGGGTTACCCCTTTTTCCTCGGCCACCTGCCTCACCAAGCCGACCAGCGCCAGATTGCGCTCGAAGTTCTCGCCCTGAAAGCGAGGATTGTGGCGCCGGAAGTCGTCCTCGGCGAAGTCCTGGGGGGAGGTTATCGTGCCGCTGAGGAAGCCACGCCCCAGAGGGCTGTAGGGGACGATCCCAATCCCGAGCTCCCTGGCCACCGGCAGCACCTCCGCCTCCAGGTCCCGCGTCCACAGTGACCACTCGCTCTGCAGCGCCGAGATCGGGTGGACGCTGGCGGCCCTTTGCAGCGAGTCAACGCTTGCCTCTGACAGTCCCAGATACCTGACCTTACCCTGACGCACCAGCTCAGACATCGCTCCCACCGTCTCCTCGATGGGGACGCCCGGGTCGACCCGGTGCTGATAGTAGAGGTCGATGTGGTCCGTCCCGAGGCGTTGGAGGGATTCGTCGCAGCACCGGATCACGTACTCGGGCCTTCCACAGATGCCGTTGCCCGGCCCGGAATCATGCACAATCCCGAACTTGGTGGCCACCGTCACCCGGTCGCGGCGGCCCCTCAGGAAGCGGCCGATGAGCCGCTCGTTGTGACCGTCGCCGTAGGCGTTGGCGGTGTCGAAGAAGGTGACCCCGAGTGCCAGCGCCTCCTCCAGGGTGGCCAGCGACTCCGCCTCGTCAGCCGGCCCATATGACTGGGACATGCTCATGCAGCCGAGGCCGAGCGCAGAGACCGACAGGCCCTGGTCACCGAGGCGCCGACGAGGAAGCGGGGACTCAGTCACCACTCCAATGTAGTGGGACTCGGGGGGCCTTCGTCAGGCGGATCTGAGCGCCAAAGGTGCACGCCCGGGCCCCCGTCGGCCACCGGGCTCGCGGGCGGTCGATCCGGTCACCGCAGCAACCGCGACATCCGGCGGTCGGCGAGGAGGCGGCCCCCGGTCTGACAGGTGGGACAGTAGAACAGCGAGCGCTCCGCATAACTCACCAGACGGATCACGTCCTGGCAGACCGGACACCGCTCCCCGGCCCTGCCATGCACCCGAAGGCCCTCCCGCCGATGGCGCGTCGGACGTGGGGAGGCCGCGATGGCTGCCCGGGTGGCTTTCTCGAGCACGTCGACGATGGCGTGATGGAGATCCAGGCGCTCTCGGGAGTCGAGGCTGCGTGTCAGCCGGAAGGGCGACAGCCGCGCCCGGTGCAGGATCTCGTCGGAGTAGGCGTTGCCGATGCCTCCGATCCGTGACTGGTCTGTGAGAGCTGACTTGAGGGTGGAGTTGGAGGCGTCCAGGACGCTCTCCAGCCGGGACAGGGTGAACTCCGAAGAGAGGGGATCCGGCCCGAGCGCTGCCACCGACGGAACCTCGATGGGGCGGCGCACCACCCACAGGCCGAGCCGCTTTTCGGTGCCGGCCTCGCTGACCTCCAGCCCCACCTCTGGCGACTCCGGATCCGACCCGGAGAAGCTCAGGCGCAACGCCACGTCCCCTCGGCGCCCTCCCGCTGCGGCCGGCTCAGGCCGCATCCTGACCCAGCCACCGCGGGCGAAGCGGATGACGAGCCACAGGGCGCCGAAGTCAAGGCCCAGCTGCTTGCCGAAACGGCGGCAGGCGACCAGCCGGCTGCAATCGAGCTCACCAATCGGCGGGGCAAAGGTCTTCAGCGCGGAGAAGGAGATCAGATGACAGCTGACCACCCGCTGCCCGCCCAGGCTCGTGCTGAGCTCCTGGGCCAGGGCCTCTACCTCGGGCAGCTCCGGCACCGGCCAATTTAATCCCATTCCCGACCGCAGGCGCAGCCGGTGGGAGGCACCCGCCCCTGGCGGAGGTGGCTGGTCCCTGAGCCCCGGACCTATACTGGCGCCCGGCCGAGGCGACCCGACGCCGGCAGCAGCCCGGTCCGCGGAGATGGAGGAGTTGATGGCAGCGACCCGTTTCGCCTTCGATGATCAGATCCAGTCCCAGGCCGGCGCGGTCGCCGCCGCGCTGAGGGTCAGCGGCGTCCCCAGCCTGGATCCGGAACGACCGCTGCTGTTCTCCGGGATCGGCACCTCCCTGCACGCGTGCCAGGTGGCCGCGTACTGGGTGGCGGAGTTGTCGGACGGCGCCCTGCGTCCGGCGGCGGTGGAGGCGCACGAGCTGGCTCTGCATGGAGGGATCCATGCCCATGATCAGGTGGTGGTGGTCTCCCACCGCGGCACCAAGCGCTTTCCCAATCAGCTGCTGGCCAGAGCCTCCTCGGTGGGCGCGACCACGGTCATGGTCACCGGCTTGGGAGCGCCGTCACCGACCGCCGACTTCGTTCTCAGAACCTGCCCCGACGAGCGCGCCAGCACCCACACCGTCTCGTATCTGACGGCCCTGGCGGTGCTCGGCCGGCTGGTGGCGACCACCCTGGATGCCGGCGACTTCGCCGACCGGTTGGGCCTGGTGCCGGAGGCGATCGCCGAGACCCTGGCGCTCCCCGATCCCATCAGGATTCCGCCCCGACTCATCAACCGGGAGCCTATCGTCGTGACCGGTTACGGCATCGACGCGATCACCGCCGATGAGGCTGCCCTCAAGATCAAGGAGGGGGCGTACCTCTTCGCTGAGGGCATGTCCCAGGAGCTGGCGCTGCACGGGACGCCGGCTGTATTCGAGTCCCGGATGGCGGCGATCATGCTCCAACCCGGTCGCGACGACGGCGGACGGGAGCGGGAGCTGAGATCCCTTCTTCGGGAGCTCGGCGTCTTGGTGCTCAGCAGCGGTCCCGGCGAGACGGACCTTCCCTTCGCCAGAACCGACTACCTGCTGCGCCCGCTGGTGGCAATCATCCCGATCCAGCGCCTGGTGGCCGAACTGGGCCGCGGCAGAGGCTCCAACCCGGATCTCACCCGCGGGGACGTCGAGCCGTGGGCGTCCGCCATCCCCAAGGTGCATCTCTGACCTCCCGCGGCGGGCTGCTGGGGTGGGAAGCGCTGCGTTCACATCCTCGGTCTTCCCTCACCACCACGCCGCGGCCATCTCGAGCTCGCGCCTTCGGTCGAGCTCAGCCGAACAGGCCCTGCAGGTGGTACCGGCGCTTGGCGTACAGGTAGGCGACCAGCCCGGCAACGGTCGCCACCCCCTGGCCGCCGGCTCGCTGCATGAGTGCGACCGCCGTCGCGGTGGCGGGCGAGAGGCCGGCCACGATCAGGACGCCCGCCAGGGTCGCCTCGGATGCCCCCAGCCCCCCGGGGATGAGGCTGATGGCGCCACTGATGCTGCCCACCGCGTACACCGACGCCGCCTCCGGCCAGGTCAGCGCTCCGGGCGCCAGTGCCTGGGCGACCAGCCAGAAGACGGTGGTCATCGCCGCGACCTGGGCCAGGCCGATCAGGGACCAACCCAGGGTGTCGGGCCGCTGCAGCAATTGCACCGTCTCGGCGTGCAGCTCATCCAGCGGATCCAGCAGGCGGCGCACGCCCAGGATCCGTCCTCCGACCGTGTGCAGCGCGTGAAACAGCGGCGGCACCGTCAGCACCGAGATCGCGGCCGCGGCCACCACCAAGGCCGCGATCGGCACCGCCGGACTGATGTGAAACTCGAAGAGCCCAGGCACGGCGACCACCACCAGCAGCAGCCCGTAGATGAGCTCTTGGACCGTCACCGTCGCCAGCACATCGCTGAAGGAAGAGTCCGACTCCCTTGCCGCCAGCACGACTCGGGTCAACTCCCCCAGCGGCAGCAGGGTGGTCACCTGCCCGGCCAGGTTGAGCGCCACGGTCTCGCCCATGGGCAGCCGGGCGCCCACGTCCCGGAGCAGAAACTGCCAGCGCACCCCCTGCATCACGTAGTACGCCAGCGAGCAGGCAACGATGGCGGGGATCAGGATCAGGTTGAAGTGAGTCAGCGCATGACCCAGACGGCCTGGGTTGATCACCACGATCAGGGCCGCCAGGCCCGCCAAGCCCACCACCCCGGCCGTCCACGCGACCACACCACGGTGGCGTCTGCCACCGCTCTCGACAGTCACGTCAGTTGCCATATTCTCCATGACAGTAGCCGTTCGTTCGGCCCTGCCTCAGCGACGAGCCGGCGCCAGTTCATCCGCACCTGGCCGTCGAAGTGCGCCCGATGCGGCAGTGCCGGTCACCCAGCCGAAACCTCGCCCGAGTCGAACTCGAACTTGCGCTGACCCCACAGAGCCGCTCCGAAGCCGACGACGGGCAGCAGCAGAAGTAGCGCCATGCCCCGATAGCCAGTTACCGGAATTATAAGTCCCAACACCGCCGGGACCACGATCGAGGTTGAGTTGCTAACCGCCAGCAGCGCCGCGTTGGCGCGGGCCAAGCCATCTGGGCCGGCGCTGGCCGCCACCTGGGCCAGCACGATCGGGAAGGTCAATCCGTGAGGCAGACCCAGGATCCCCATGGCGACCAGCAGCAGGCCGAGGCCGTGACCGGTCGCCAGCAGCGCCAGGCCGACGACGGTGAGAAGGCCCGACCCCAGCAAGACGGGAACCTTACGGCGGATGGGAGCGCGCCACGCGACCAGTGCCCGAGCTCCCAAAGACGTGATGAAGAAGCAGCTGAAGCCGAGCTGTGCCTCCTCGGGTGTGACCCCGAAGGCGGACCGGGCCAGCACGGCGCCAAACACGGTGATGGCGGCGAAGGGAACCGAGTACAGCAGCTGAGCGGTCACCGCCGCCCGCCAGCCGGGATTCCCCAGCGGGCTGCGCCCAACCACGGCCTTCGC
>JAKAVU010000057.1 GCA_021817185.1 bacterium | reverse complement strand
ATTCGGTCCAGAGGGAGGGTGACTAACCTGTGCGCCTACGGGGCCTGCTGGGTTGCCGTCACGGTTGCCGTCAGCGGCTCCAGAGTGCCCATTACCTTTGCCAGCAACTAGGCTCTAATCGAGATCAAAAAGGTGGTGCCAGCAGTGGGAGTCGAACCCACACGAGCTTGCGCTCAACGGTTTTTGAGACCGCCGCGTCTGCCATTCCGCCATGCTGGCCGGGGCCCAGCTAGCTTATGTCAGTCGCGATCCTCAAGGTCGGGGAGGTTCATCTCGTTGACGATCTCCTGAAAGACCTTGAGCTTGGGGTCCTCGGTCTGGCCCTCCGGGACCACGCCCGCCTGGTCCAGGACCTCCTTGGCCACGAAGATGGGGGACTCCAGGCGGATGGCGACGGCGATGGCGTCGCTGGGACGCGAGTCTATCTCCAGCTCGCGTCCGGCGTAGCGTCCGGCGATCTGGGCATAGAAGGTGTCGTCACGCAACTCCGAGACCCTGACCTGGGTGACGGTGAATTCGAACTGGCGCATGATGTTGACGATCAGGTCGTGGGTCATCGGCCGCTCCGGATGAACCCCGTCGATCTGCAGGGAGATGGAGTTGGCCTCGGCCACCCCAACCCAGATGGGCAGGAAGCGGTCGGCGTCCTTCTCCTTCAGAACCACCACGTGCTGTCCACTGGGCATGTGAACCCGGACGCTGTCCACTGACATCTCGATCAGGTCCATGGCTCCTCACCGTTGCATTGCTCTGAGTAGCTCCGGGGCCGCCGAGCCGCGACCGCCCCGGCTCTCTGCCGATGTCTCAGCCCATCATAAGCTCACCCGGAGGGGAATCCTCGGTCCTGGCCGTCCTCGGCCGCTGGGCCCTGGGAACCTTCGGTGGGCCGTGCCCGCCAGGCGCCCTGGGCATCTGCTTAGGATGGCGGGCGATGGCCACTGCTCGGAAGAAGGCTCCAGGTGAGCGGGACCGGTAGGGAACAGCGGCTGGTCTTTGGCGAGGTGGCGGACCTCTACCACCGAGTCCGACCCGGATATCCCCCTTCGGCCTTCGAGGCGATCTCAGAGTTCTCCGGCCTCCGAGAGGGCGCCGAAGTGCTGGAGGTGGGGGCCGGCACGGGCCGCGCGACGGCTCCGCTGCTGGCCCGGGGGTGGCGGGTCTTGGCCCTTGAGCCCAGCTTCGAGATGGCCGCCGTGGCCCGGCGGGAGCTGGGCGCGGTCGCCGGTTTCGAGCTGGTCGAGACAGGTTTCGAGGCCTGGGAGCCGGGAGAGCGACGCTTCGACCTGGTCTGCTCGGCCCAGGCGTGGCACTGGATCGACCAGGAGGTGGGCTTTCCCAAGGCTGCTCAGGTGCTGGTGCCAGAGGGCGTCTTGGCCCTCCTGTGGAACCGTCCCCAGGGAGGGGACGCCGACCTCAGGGGCAGGATCGACGATCTGTACCGGCGGCTCGCGCCCCAGCTCTCGTCTCAGGCGCCCGGGGAGGTGGAGCTGGACCGCCGCCGACAGATCGCGGATTCGAGGCTGTTTGGTCCCACCGAGCTGGTGCGAGTGGCCTGGGAGCGCAGCTATGCCGCGGCCGAGTACGTGCAGCTGATGCTGACCCAGTCGGACCATCGCCTGCTGGAGGCGGACCGCCGTGCGCGCCTGCTGGGCGCCATCTTCGACCTGATCGAGCGTGCGGGTGGCCGGTATCGGGTGGGCTATGTGACCCTGCTGTACCTGACCCGCGCGCTCCGATAATGTCCCAGATGGTGCAGACGAGCGGCCCGCGGGTCCTGCTGGTGGATGGTCACGGGCTGGCCTTTCGCGCCTACCATGCCCTGCCCGAGATGATCAACTCCAAGGGCGAGGCCATCAGGGTCGCCTACGGCTACACCTCGATGTTGCTGCTGGCCCTCTCCCAGGGGTTCGACTGTGCGGTGGCCGCCTTCGACCCCGCCGGTCCCACCTTCCGCGACCACAAGATGGCGACCTACAAGGGCCAGCGCCGGCCGACTCCTCAGGAGCTCATCGACCAGATCCCCATGCTGCAGCGGCTCACCGAGGCGCTCAACATCCCGGTGGTGGTGGTGCCGGGCTTCGAAGCGGACGATGTGCTGGGCACCCTGGCCAGGCAGGCTGGCGCGAACGGCTGCCAGACGGTGATCCTGACCGGGGACATGGATCTCATCCAACTGGTGGACGACCGGACCTTCGTGCAGACCAGCCGCCGCGGCACCTCAGATCCGATGGTCTACGACCCGGAGGCGGTGCGGGCGCGCTTCGGCTTCGAGCCTCCGCTCATGATCGACTACAAGGCGTTGCGGGGGGACGCCAGTGACAACATCCCCGGGGTGCCGGGGATCGGGGAGAAGACCGCCACCGCCCTGATCCAGCAGTACGGAGGGCTGGACGAGGTGCTGGCGGCGGTTCCGTCCATGCCCGACGGGCGCGTCCGCCGGGCCCTGGAGGAGCACGCCGAGGAGGCCCGGTTCGGTCGCGAGATGGTCACGATCGTGCGGGACGTGCCCGGGGTCCAGCTGGACCTGGCCGCCTGCCGGATCAGCGACTACGACCACGAGCGAGCGCGCTCTCTGCTCGAGGCGGTGGGCATGCCCAGTCTGGTGCGTCGGCTGCCATCGGCGGCCGAGACGCCTCCCGCCGCCGAGGACCACCCAGCCCCATCTGTGCTCCTGACCACGGAATCCCTGGAGCCGGCCCTCCAGGCCATCAGGGATGCGGGGACGCCGGTCGCGCTCCGGGTCGCCGCCGAGCTGCCTCTGCGCCGCGGCCGGATTCTGGGAGTCGCCCTGGCGTTGGACGCGCAGCGCAGCTGGTACGCCCCCGTCGGAGCTGACTCGTGCCTCTCCGATGGCGATCTTGCCCCTCTCAGGTCCCTGTTGGCGGACCCGAGTGTGCGCAAGGCCGGCTTCCAGTGGAAGGACGAGTTGCTCGCCCTCCTGGGCGGAGGCTGGGAGATCTCGGAGGCCGAGTTCGACTGTGTCCTTGCCTCCTACCTGGCTGACTCCCGCGGGCGCACCCCAACCCTGGCGGCGCTCTGCCAGGAGTTCGGGGGGCCGACGCCGCCAGCGCCCGCGCCGGTGCTGCCGGTGGCAGCCGGAGCGGACGACGAGGCAGTGGCCAATCGGGCCGGGGCAGAGGCCGCCTGCGTGGCCGCCATCCGCCCGGCCCTGGAGCGGCACCTCGACGAGGTGGGCGGGTTGGAGTTGCTCCGCACCATGGAGATCCCCGTCTCCCGGATCCTGGCCGAGATGGAGGCCATCGGAGTGCGTCTGGACGTGGCCCAGCTGGAGGCGCTGGCGGCCGAGCTGACGGTCCAGGTGCGGGGACTTGAGGAGGAGATGTTCCGCCTGGCGGGACGAGAGTTCATGCCGGGCTCGCCGGTCCAGCTGGCCGGGCTGCTCTACGACGAGCTGGGCCTTCAGAGTTCGCGCCGGACCAAGACCGGACGGTCCACGGACGCCCAGGCGCTGGAGGGGCTGCGGGACCAGCACCCGATCGTGCCGCTGATCCTGGAGTGGCGTCAGGTGACCAAGTTGAAGAGCACCTACGTCGACGCCCTGCCGCAGCTGGTGGATCCCGACGACCACCGCATCCACACCAGCTTCAACCAGGCGGTGGCGGCCACGGGAAGGCTCTCCTCCAGTGATCCCAACCTGCAGAACATCCCGATCCGCACCGAGTTGGGCCGCCGCATTCGTGCCGCCTTCGTGCCCGGCGACCCGAGCTGGCGGTTGGTCTCGGCCGACTACTCCCAGATCGAGCTGCGGGTGCTCGCCCATCTCAGCGGGGACCCTCAGCTGCTGGCCGCCTTCCAGCGTGGAGACGACGTCCACGCCGACACCGCGGCGCAGGTGTTCTCGGTGGACCGCGGGGCGGTGACCCCCGACCAGCGCCGGATGGCCAAGGTCGTCAACTTCGGAATCCTCTACGGTCTCTCCAGCTACGGCCTGGCGCGTGACCTGGGGATCTCAGCGGCGGTCGCGGAGGAGTTCATCAGGCGGTACTTCGAGACCTTCGCGGGGGTGCGCGCCTACCTGGCCTCGGTTAGGGAGGAGGCGCGTGCCAATGGCTACGTGAGCACCCTCATGGGGCGGCGGCGCTACCTCACCGACATCCACTCCGGGAACCGGCAGGTGCGGGAGGCCAGCGAGCGCATGGCCATCAACATGCCCATCCAGGGTTCGGCTGCCGACCTGATGAAGCTGGGCATGATCCGCACCAGTCAGGCCCTGCACGAGTCCAGGCTGAGCGCCAGGATGCTGCTCCAGGTTCACGACGAGCTGGTGTTCGAGGCGCCGGAGGGGGAGGTGGAGGTGGTGGGGCGGCTGGCCCGCCAGGGGATGGGTCAGGTCGCCGATCTCAGAGTGCCGCTGGTGGTCGACCTCAAGGCGGGTCCCAACTGGCGCGACCTCACCCCGCTCGGCTCCGGCTGAGGCCAGCGCATGCCCGAGCTGCCGGAGGTGGAGACGATCGTCCGGGACCTGCGCCCCCACGTGGCGGGCCGGCGAATCGCAGAGGTGGTCCACCTCAACCCTCAGGTGCTGCGCCATCCGAGCGGGCCGGAGCTGCTGGCTGAGCTGCCGGGGCAGCTGGCCGTCCAGCTCACCAGGCGCGGCAAGTTCATCCACGTGCGGTTGGATTCGGGGCAGACGCTGGTGCTGCATCTGGGGATGAGTGGAAGCCTCACGGTGGCGGCCCCGGGAGCGCCCGTCCTCAGCCACACCCATCTGCGCCTTCGCATCGGACCTGACCAGGAGCTGCGCTACCGGGACCCCCGCCGGTTCGGCAGGGTCGCCCTTGGCACCGAGTCCGAGCTGGTGTCGTTGGGGGTGGTGCCGGTGCTGGGGGAGGAACCTCTGGCCAGGGGCTTCCCGGGCCCCGGGGTGCACCGCACCCTGCGGGCGTCGACCCGCCCGGTCAAGGCGGTGCTCCTGGATCAGGCCGTGATCGCGGGGTGCGGCAACATCTATGCGGATGAGGCCTGCTTTCTGGCTCGGGTGCGACCGTCCCGCCGCGCCTGCCGGCTCACCGCCCGGGAGCGCGGTCGGCTGCTGGCGGCGCTGCCGATCGTGATGCGCGAGGCGATCAGGCGGCGGGGGACCTCCTTCTCGGACTATCGCGACGGCTTCGGGGCGCGAGGGGAGGCCTTCGAGTCCCTGCTGGTCTACGGAAGAGGCGGGCACGCCTGCGCCCGCTGCGGTAGTACCCTGCGGCAGTCGACGGTAGCGGGCCGGACCACTGTCTTTTGCGCGAGGTGTCAGGTGTGAGCAAACGGGTCGCGGTGGTCTCCTTCGACGACGTGCCGCCGGTCGGGGGTCAGGGCCGGTACGTGGCGGGGCTGGAGCGGCAGATGCCCCTGGAGGGCTTCCATATCGAGATGATCAGCCCCAAGCGGGGCCCCTGGGGCGAGTCACCGCGGATTCCCCGGCGGACGCGGCGGCCACCGATCGACTTCTCGATGTTCTTGCGACACCACATCCAGCGGGTGGCCCAGGAGGTGCAGCCGGACCTCTGGCACTACCAGGGAGGCCCGGGAGGGGTGATGGTGAGGCGCCATCCCCCGGACGCGCCCCTGGTCTACACCTCCCATCACACCTACCGGACCGCCCACGGTCGCAACCTGGGCACCATGCCCATGGGCTACATGGAGTCGCGGGGGTACAAGCTGGCGGAGCACGTGATCGCCGTCAGCCCGTCGACGGCCGCCTCTCTGATGGCGGATTCCGGAGTCCCGCGCGAGCGCATCTCGGTGATCCCCTCCGGCGTCGACACCGGGTGGCTCCAACCGCCGCCGGATGACACCCAGCGTGACACCATCTTGTTCGTCGGGCGGCTCATCCCCGCCAAGGGGGTCCAGTACTTCGTCGCCATGTTCCGGACCCTGGCCCAGGAGCACCCGGAGCTGGTCGCTGAGGTGTGCGGCGACGGCGTGCTGCTTCCGGTTGCGATGGGGGCCGCGGAGAAGTTCGGGGGCCGGCTCCGCATCCGGGGGCGGGTCGAGGACGAAGATCTGCGGGACGCCTACCGGAGGGCGCGAGTGCTCGTCATGCCCTCCCGGTTCGAGGGGCTGGGGCTGGTCGCGCTCGAGGCGATGGCCTGTGGCACCCCGGTGGTGGGGATGGATGTTCCCGGGCTTAGGGACATGCGCGACACCGGGATCACCCTGGTCAAGCTCGACGACCAGAAGGCGCTCCACGACGAGGTCAACCGGCTGCTTCTCGACGGCGCCCGCTGGCGGGAGCTGTCGGCTCAGGCCCACGCGGTGGTGCGCTCGAGCTACTCATGGGAGTCGGTCAGGCCGCGCATCGCCGAGGTCTACCGCTCGGTGCTGCCCTCCAGCTCCACCCAGGCCGCGTAGGCGCCCTGGAGCTCGCTCTCCATCTCCGCCAGGCGGTCCAGGAGGTCCTGCTCGAGGGAAGGCTGCCGATGGGTGGCCGGGTCGGCCAGCCGATCGGTCAGCGCCTGACGCTCCGCCTCCATGTCGGCGATCCTGCGCTCCATCCCTCGCGGGCTCGGAGCGGCCCTGCGGGGAGGCGGGGCGGTCCTCCCCGGTCGGGACGGCGCCCGCTTGGGCTTGTCCGCCCGGGTTGGTGCAGGCGGCCGCGCCGGCGCTCGTTCGGCCAGCCGTCCCTCCCGGAGTTCCAGCACCCGGTTGGCCACCGCATCGACGAAATAGCGGTCGTGAGAGACCAGGATCACGGCCCCGGGATACTCCGCCAGGGCCTGCTCCAGCACCTCCTGGGCGGGTATGTCCAGGTGGTTGGTGGGCTCGTCCAGAAGCAGGCAGTTGGCGTCGTCCATCCCCAGCCTGGCCAGCGCGACTCGGGCCTTCTCGCCCCCGGACAGGTCACCCACCAGGGCCTCAGCACGCTCCCCGCTGAACAGCATCGCCCCCAGCACGGACCGGGCCCGCTCGGTGAGCGCGTGGGGATGGTCGTCGAGCAGGGTCTGCAGCACGGTGCGCGCGGGGTCGAGATCGGAGAAGTCCTGGCGATAGAGGCGCACGCGGGCTCGAGAGCCTCGCACCACCCGGCCGGTGACCGGCTCCAGGTCGCCCACCAGGGTGTGCAGCAAGGTGGTCTTGCCGGACCCGTTGGGACCCAGAATCGCCACCCGGTCGCCTCGCGAGATCACCAGGTCAGGGGTGGCCAAGAGCGCCTCTCCACCCCGGCCGCAGCTGAGCCCCTCCGTGCGCAGCACCACCGCGGCGCTGGGCGCGGCGTGCAGGGCGAGCCGCATCCGGCGCAGCTCGGTGGGCTCGGGAACCCGCTCCAGCCGATCCAGCAGGGTCTGGCGGCCGCGGGCCTGGCGAGCCCGCTGCCCGGCCTTGTAGCGGCGGATGTACTCCTCCTGGTGGGTGATGTGCGCCTGCTGGGCCTCCCAGGCCCTGCGCCAACGCAGCCGGCGCTCCTGGCGCTGACGCAGGTAGCTGTCGTAGCTGCCGTCGTAGACCTCGACCCGGCCCGCCTCCAGCTCCACCACCTTGGTGCAGACCCGTTCCAGCAGGCGCCGGTCGTGGGCCACCAGGCAGATGGTGCGGGCGCTCTGGATGAGGTGGGATTCCAGCCACTCGATGGCGGACAGGTCCAGGTGGTTGGTGGGCTCGTCGAGTAGGACCAGGTCGGCGTCCTGGAGCAGCAGCTTGGCCAACTCCAGCCGGCGCACCTGGCCCACGCTCAGCTCCCGCGGTGAGCGCGCCTGCTCCGCGTCCTCCAAGCCCAAGCCATGGAGGACGGCGCGGGCGCGGGACTCGAGCTCGTAGCCTCCCAGTCCCTCATAGGCGGCCTGGCACTCCCCGTACCGTGCCAGGTGCTCGTCTATCTCCGGGCTGGGCTCCCGGAGCCGTTGCTCAAGGTGGATCATCTCGTCGCGCAGGCGGGCCAGGTCCACGCGGCTGGCCATGGCCTCCCCGAGCACGGTCTCGGCGGTCGGCTCGGGAGACTCCTGGGGCAGGTAGGTGACGATGAGCCGCCCCTGGCGGTCGACGGAGCCGGCGGCGGGCTGCTCCTGGTCCGCCAGCAGGTTCAGGAAGCTGGACTTGCCGGCTCCGTTGGCGCCCACCACCCCGATCCGATCGCCGGCCTCGATGCGCAGGTCGAGCCCCGAGAACACCAAGCGGTCGCCGAACTCGACGGCCACCCCGCTGCAGTTGATCAGAGACACGAGGAGGCTCCGCCCTCAGGCCGCCGGGGGAGGCGGTGGGTGCGGGCACTCGTCGGCGGCTGGCATACTCGACTGGTGCCCAGCCTGCGACTAGCCGCGCCCTTCGCCCCGACCGGAGACCAGCCCCAGGCCATCGAGGCGCTGCGGCGGGGTCTGGAGCGCGGCGACCGGCACCAGGTGCTGTTGGGGGTGACGGGAAGCGGCAAGACTTTCACCATATCCAATGTGATCGCGGCGGCGGGCAGGCCGGTCTTGGTGCTCAGCCCCAACAAGACCCTGGCGGCCCAACTGTGGGCCGAGTTCAAGTCCTTCTTCCCGGAAAACGCCGTCGAATACTTCGTCTCCTACTACGATTACTACCAACCCGAGGCCTACATCCCGCGCACCGACACCTACATCGAGAAGGACTCCTCGCGCAACGAGGAGATCGACCGCCTTCGGAACGCCGCCACCCGGTCGCTGCTGACCAGGCGGGACGTGATCGTGGTGGCCTCTATCTCATGCATCTACGGGGTGGGCTCACCAGAAGATTACCTCGGCGAGTCCGTCACCCTCCATCCGGGAGACAGCTGGCGCCGCGACATCCTGCTGCGCAAGTTCGCCGACCTGCAGTACGCCCGCAACGACACCGACTTCGGACGGAGCCGGTTTCGAGTGCGCGGCGACGTCGTCGACATCCAACCCGCCTACGAGGAGGTGGCGAGCCGGATCTTCTTCTTCGGGGACGAGGTGGAGAGGATCGTCGACTTCGACCCCCTCACCGGCGAGATCCTGGCGGATCGGGAGCAGCTCGACGTCTTCCCCGCCTCTCACTACGTGACCCCCAAGGACAAGTTGGACCGTGCGCTCCGAGCCATCGAGGAAGAGCTGGAGCAGCGGCTGGGTGAGCTGGAGGTGCAGGGCAAGCTGCTGGAGGCCCAGCGCCTGCGCCAGCGCACCATGTTCGACCTCGAGATGATGCGGGAGACCGGCACTTGCGCCGGGATCGAGAATTACTCCCGCCACCTCACCGGTCGCCGGGAGGGGGAGAGACCCTTCACCCTGATGGACTTCCTCCCCGAGGACACCCTGATCGTGGTCGACGAGTCGCATGTGGCCGTGCCCCAGATCGGGGGCATGTACGGGGGCGACCGCTCCCGCAAGCTGCCTCTGGTTGAGTACGGTTTCCGGCTGCCCTCCGCGCTGGACAACCGGCCCCTCACCTTCGCGGAGTGGGAGGCCTCGGTGGGACAGCTGATCTACGTCTCCGCGACTCCCGGGCCGTACGAGATGGAGCGGGCCTCCCAGGTGGTCGAGCAGCTGCTGCGCCCGACCGGGCTGCTCGACCCCCCGATCGAGGTCCGTCCCTCCCATGGCCAGATAGACGATCTCCTGGGGGAGATCGCGGCCACCGTGGAGAGGGGTCAGCGGACCCTGGTCACCACCCTCACCAAGCGCATGGCCGAGGATCTGACCGACTACCTCAAGGAGGCCGGGGTCAAGGTGCAGTACCTGCACTCCGATGTGGACACGCTGGAGCGCGTCGAGGTCATCCGCGACCTCCGCCTCGGGGTCTACGACGTGGTGGTGGGGATCAACCTCCTTCGAGAGGGGCTGGACCTGCCCGAGGTCAGCTTCATCGCCATCCTGGACGCCGACAAGGAGGGGTTCCTGCGCGGCTACCGGTCGCTGATCCAGACCGCCGGCAGGGCGGCTCGCAACCTCGACGGGCGGGTTGTCATGTACGCGGACTCGGTCTCCGAGGCGATGCGGCAGGCCCTGGCCGAGACCGAGCGCCGGCGCCGCATTCAGGAGACGTACAACCTGGAGCACGACATCACCCCCACCAGCATCGTCAAGGCCGTCCGCGAGCAGGAGATGAGTCGGGCCGCCCAGGACCAGGCAGCCGTCGAGTTCCAGGAGGCCAAGGGGTTGCCTCCTGACGAGCTCCTGCGCCTGACGTTGGAGCTGGAGAAGGCGATGAAGCGCGCGGCGTCCAACCTGGACTTCGAGCGGGCGGCCGCGCTTCGCGACCGGCTGGTTGCCCTGCGGCGTGACGCGGAGCCCGCGACCCGGCCCGCCGCGAGGCGCCCGATTCGGCGGAGGCGGGGCCCTTGACCGGGCCCTGGCCAGGACAGGCATACCCGCTGGGCGCGACCTGGGACGGCACCGGTACCAACTTCTCCATCTTCTCGGAGGTGGCCGAGCGTGTGGAGCTGTGCCTGTTCCAGCCCGACGGGTCGGAGCAGAGGGTGGACCTCGTCGAGGTCGACGGCTTCTGCTGGCATGGCTACCTTCCGGGGATCGGCCCCGGGCAGCGTTACGGCTACCGGGTGCATGGCAACTACGATCCCGCTCGCGGGGAGCGGTGCAACCCGGCCAACCTCCTGCTCGACCCCTACGCCAAGGCCGTCGAGGGAACCGTCCGCTGGGACCGCTCGGTCTACGGCTACGAGTTCGGCAGCCCCGATGGGGACGGGACGCCCAATCGGATCGACTCCAAGCAATCGGTGCCACGCTCGGTGGTGGTCGACCCCACCTTCGACTGGGGCGCGGATCGCCAGCTGCGCACCCCCTGGAACGAGACCATCGTCTACGAGGCCCACGTGCGCGGCCTGACCAAGCTCCACCCCGACGTCGAGCCTACGCTGCGGGGAACTTACGCCGGGCTGGGCAGCCAGCCGGTGATCGAGCACCTGCGCGGGCTGGGGGTGACCGCGGTCGAGCTGCTGCCGGTTCACCAGTTCATCCACGACCATGCCCTGGTCCAGCGCGGCCTGCGCAACTACTGGGGTTACAACTCGATCGCGTTTCTGGCTCCCCATAACCAGTACAGCGCCTCCGGGCAGCGGGGTCAGCAGGTTAGCGAGTTCAAACAGATGGTGAAGGCGCTCCACCAGGGAGGCATCGAGGTGATCCTCGACGTGGTCTACAACCACACCGCCGAGGGCAGCAACCTGGGGCCCACCCTGTGCTTCCGAGGGATCGACAACGCGGCCTACTACCGCCTCCTGCCGGAGGATCCGCGCTACTACATGGACTACACCGGGACCGGCAACACCCTCAACATGCGCCACCCGCACGTGCTCCAGCTGATCACGGACAGCCTGCGCTACTGGATCCAGGAGATGCATGTCGATGGCTTCCGCTTCGACCTGGCGGCCGCCCTGGCGCGGGAGCTGCATGACGTCGACCGCTTGTCTGCCTTCTTCGACATCATCCAGCAGGATCCCGTGATCAACCAGGTCAAGCTCATCGCCGAGCCCTGGGATGTCGGCGAGGGCGGCTACCAGGTGGGCAACTTTCCG
>JAKAVU010000056.1 GCA_021817185.1 bacterium | reverse complement strand
CCACCAGGTTCCCGCTTCTGGCGTGCCGCGGGGAGCTCAGCTGGTGCAGGCCGACGATGAAGAGCACCGCCGCCAGCAGGTAGAGCAGCGTGATCCCGGGAGCGAGTCCCATCAGCGGCCCACCCGAGCTGGATCGGGCCGGGTGAGGGGGGCGCGGAGACGGGGTCTGGTCGCCATCACGGCCCCGGCTGCCTGCGGTTGCGGCTCTTGAACATCTCGAGCATGCGGTCGGTGACCACGTAGCCCCCGACCATGTTCACGGTCGCCAGCACCACCGCCACGAACCCGATCGCCAGCTGGAGCGGGCCGTCGGCGCGCGCCATGATCACCATGGCGCCGACCAGGATCACCCCGTGGATGGCGTTGCTGCCCGACATCAGGGGGGTGTGAAGGATCGTGGGCACCTTGGAGATAACCTCGAACCCCAGGAACACCGCCAACACGAAGATCGTGATCTCGTTGACCAGCTCTGGGCTCATGACGGCGGCGCTCCGGCGGCGGCCGCCTCCCGCAGCCGCTGATTGCGGATCTCCCCGGCGTGGGTGGCGCAGGCCGCCTGGGTGATCTCGTCATCGAAGTCCAGCACCAGCTTGCCCTCCTTCACCAGGTGCCCGGCGATGGCGGCCACGTTGCGGGCCAGCATCTGGCTGGCCGTGGACGCGACCGTGGCCGGCAGGTTGCGCCAGCCCAGGATCGCCACCTTGCCCGCCATCACCTCCTCCCCCGGCCTGGTCAGCTCGCAGTTGCCGCCGCTGTCGGCGGCCAGGTCCACGATCACCGAGCCCGGTCGCATGCCGGCCACCAGCTCCGCGGTGATCAGGATGGGGGCGCGGCGTCCGGGCACCGCGGCGGTGGTCACCACCAGGTCGCTCTGCCGCACGTGCTGGGCGATCAGCTCGCGCTGGCGGGCCAGGAACTCCTCGCTCTGCTCCCGGGCGTAACCACCCTCCCCCTCCTGAGCCTCCAGCTCCAGCTGCACGAAGGTGGCCCCCAGGCTCTGCACCTCCTCCTTGACCGCTGAGCGCACGTCGGTCGCCTCCACCACCGCGCCCAGCCGGCGGGCGGTGGCGATCGCCTGCAGCCCGGCCACCCCGGCTCCCATCACCATCACCCGGGCAGGCGCGATGGTGCCGGCGGCGGTCATCTGCAGCGGCAGGATCTTGGCCAGCCGCGCCGCCCCCAGCAGCACCGCCTTGTAGCCCCCGATGGACGCCTGGGAGGAGAGCGCATCCATGGACTGGGCGCGACTGATGCGGGGGATCAGCTCAAAGCTGAACGCCGTCACCCGGCGCTGCACCAGCCGGGTGAGGACCTCCGCCGGCGTGGAGGCTGGCAGAAAGCTGATCAGCGCCGAGCCTTCGGGGAGCAGGGCGGCCTCCACGACGGTGGGGGGCTGCACCTTGCACACCAGCTCGGCGCCGGCCACGCACTCGGCCAGGTCCGGCGCCAGCTCGGCGCCCGCCGCCCGCAGGTCGGCGTCTGAGAACCCGGCCCCGTCGCCGGCTCCGGCCTGCACCCAGACCTCCAAACCAAGCGCTTTGAGGCGCGGGACCGAGTCGGGGCTGATCGGGGTGCGGAGCTCGCCGTCCACGGTCTCGCGGGGAACGCTGAGCTTCACGCCCGGCATGGTAGCGGAGCGAGGCCGTCCGTGAGTGGAGGATTCCACGCATAGCGGCCGGCCTCTGCGCAACCCGGGGCACTGGAAGAAGCGGCTCCCCAACCGCCTCATGCGGGAAAACCTCTATGCAAGCGTCCCGGTTTGGTTGCACAATCACCAGCGTGGACGACCATCCCAACCCCGCTCGCGGTGCCCGGCGTGGACCGCTCCGGTCGGCGGCCCGCCGGTCCGGGTCCGGCCCGCCCTTCCGGCGAGGGCCGCGGTGACCGAGCCGGCTCGGGCCCGTGCCGCTCCGCCGGCGGCAACCGACGTCAGGAATCCCGACTACTACCACCGGGTGGTGGACTGCCAATGGGCGTGCCCGGCACACACCAATGTCCCCCAGTACATCCGGCTCATCGGTCAGGAGCGCTACGGCGAGGCCTACCTGCTGAACCGCGAGTCCAACGTCTTCCCGGCCATCCTGGGTCGGACCTGCGACCGCCCCTGTGAGCCGGCCTGCCGGCGGCGGCGGGTTGACGGCGACCCGGTCGCGATCTGCCGGTTGAAGCGGGTGGCCGCGGACCTGCGAGGCGAGGTGGAGGCGGGTCTGCCGAAGGCTCCCGCCACCAAGAACGGGAGGCGGATCGTCTGCATCGGCGCCGGCCCGGCCTCACTCACGGTCGCCAACGACCTCATGCCCCTGGGCTATGAGGTAACCATCCTCGAGCGGCAGCAGCGGCCGGGTGGGCTGATGCGTTCCAACATCCCCAGCTTCCGGCTGCCGGCGGCGGTGCTCGACGAGGAGGTGGGGGTGATCCTGGACATGGGGGTGGACGTCCGCTACTCCACCCCGGTCGACAGCCTGCGGGAGGTGCTCGGGGCGGGGTTCGATGCCGTCTTCATCGGCAGCGGTGCCCCGCGAGGCAAGGAGCTGGACCTGCCCGGCCGCTGGGGTGACGATCCTGATGACCCGCACATTCACATCGGGATCGACTGGCTGGAGGCAATCGCCTTCGGGCACGTGACCGCCATCGGGTCGAGGGTCCTCATCATCGGCGTCGGCAACACCGCCATGGACTGCTGCCGCTCTTCGCGCCGTTTGGGGGGCCGGGACATCAAGGTCATGGCGCGCCGGCCGCGGCGGTTCTTCAAGGCCTCGCCCTGGGAGCTGGAGGATGCCGAGGAGGAGGGGATCGAGATCGTGGTCAACCACTCCCCGCGCCGCTTCGTCCGTGACGGCGGAAGGCTGGTGGGGGTGGAGTTCGATGTGGTCGAGTGGGACGAGGAGGCGGTTCACTCCCGGGTCCTGGAGCAGGTCGTTCTGCCCTGCGACGATGTGATCCTGGCCATCGGTCAGGAGAACGCCTTCCCCTGGGTGGAGCGCGACCTCGGCCTGGAGTTCGGCCCGGGGGAGGTGCCGGTGGTGGACCCGGTCACCATGCAGACCACCCTGCCCGGAGTCTTCATCGGCGGCGATGCCGCGTTCGGCGCCAAGAACATCATCTGGGCGGTGGAGCACGGGCACCAGGCGGCCATCTCCATCGACAACCACTGCCGCGGCGTGGCGGTCACGGAGCGGCCGCCGGTGACCATGAACCTGACCAGTCAGAAGATGGGGCTCGCGCAGTGGAGCTACCACAACGACTACAACCCCGCGGGCCGCCAGCCGATGCGGCACCTCGAGCTCTCCCGACGCTTCCAGGAGCTCAACCTGGAGGTGGAGCTGGGCTTCACCGCCGAGGCGACCGCGCGCGAGGTCCAGCGCTGCCTGAACTGCGACATCCAGACTGCGTTCGACGCGCCCCTCTGCATCGAGTGCGACGCCTGCATCGACATCTGCCCGGTGCGGTGCCTGACCATCGTGGACGCCGCCGGACTTGAGCCCGCCCAGCTCGGACCGCTGCTCAGCACTCCGCCCACCAATCCGGACCAGGCGCTCTTCGTCTCCGAGCCGCTGCCCCAGACCGGCCGCTCCATGGTGAAGGACGAGAATCTCTGCGTGCACTGCGGGCTCTGCGCGGAGCGCTGCCCGACCGCGGCTTGGGACATGGTCAAGTTCGACCTCGCGATTCCCTACGCCGGTCGGGTGGGGATTCCGATCCCATGAGCCCTCGGGGCGGTGAGGCTGGGGTCGCGGCGCCGGCGCGGGGGCCGGCGGAGGCGACCGCGGGGCGGGGACGGGTCAACGACTTCGCGGTCAAGCTCGCCAACGTCAACGGCACCGGGTCCGCCACCGCCAACAGCTGGCTCATGCAGGCCATCTTCCGGATGGGGGTGCCGGTCTCGGGCAAGAACCTGTTCCCCTCGAACATCCAGGGCCTGCCGACCTGGTACGAGATCAGGGTCAATGCCGACGGGCACACCGCCCGCAGTCGGGAATACGACCTGATGGTCGCCATGAACGGGCAGACCTACGCCGCCGACATCGCCGAGGTGCGTTCTGGAGGGTATCTGCTCTTCGACGACAGCTGGCCCCTGGAGCCCGCCCTGCGCCGCTCCGACGTCACCTTTCTGGGGGTTCCCCTGGCCCGGCTCTGCAGCCGTCACTTCACCAGCAGCCGGGAGCGCATCCTCATGAAGAACGTCGTCTACGCCGGCGCCGTCGCGGCCCTGCTGGCGCTCGACCTCGAGGTGCTGGCCGGACTGCTCCAGGAGACCTACGGCCGCCGTCCGCGCCTGCTGGAGGCGAACCAGCTGGCGCTCCAGCTGGGGCACGACTACGCGACTGAGAACTTCCCCTGCCCGCTGCCCTTCCACCTGGAACGCAGTGACCGCACCGACGGCCTGATCCTCATCGACGGTAACACCGCGACCGCTCTGGGGGCCCTGTACGCGGGCGCGACCGTGGCCGGCTGGTACCCGATCACCCCCGCCACCTCGGTGATGGACAACTTCAGCCATCTCTGCGCGAGGTACCGCCGCGAGCCCAACCCCGGCGCTGGTCCCGACGATCCCCCGGAGGTGAACAACTACCTGATCGTCCAGGCCGAGGACGAGCTGGCCGCTTTGGGGGTGGTGATCGGGGCCTCCTGGGCCGGGGCCCGCGCCTTCACCTCCACCGCCGGTCCCGGGCTCTCGCTGATGAACGAGCTCTTGGGACTCGCCTATTACACCGAGATCCCCGCGGTGGTGGTGGACGTGCAGCGGGCGGGACCGTCCACCGGGATGCCGACCCGGGTGCAGCAGGCGGACATCCTCATGGCCGCCTACGCCTCTCACGGCGACACCAAGCACCTCCTCCTGTTTCCCGGCGACCCCGGCGAGTGCTTTGAGTTCATGATCGCCGCCTTCGACCTGGCCGAGCGCTTTCAGACCCCGGTCCTGGTCCTCTCCGACCTCGACATTGGGATGAACGACTGGGTGGTGCCGCGGCTGACCTGGGATGACGCCTACCGGCCCGACCGTGGCCGGGTGCTGGGGCCGCAGGAGCTGGAGCAGGTGGCGCGCTTTCGCCGCTACGACGACCCCGACGAGCTCGAGGTGACCCCGCGCACCCTGCCCGGAGTCGATCCGCGAGGCGCCCACTTCGTGCGGGGCTCGGGCCATGACCGGCTGGGGGGCTACACCGAGGATGAGGCCGCCTACCGGCAGGTGGTAGACCGGCTCTTGCGCAAGCACCGGGCGGCCGCCGCCCACATGCCCCGGCCGGTGATCGAGCGGTCGGCGGACGCCACCATCGGGGTGATAACGGTGGGGAGCTGTGAGCCGGCGGTGAAGGAGGCGATCGAGATCCTGGCCGCCCGTGGCATCGGAGCCGGCTACATGCGCATCCGGGGGTTCCCCTTCGCCGCCGAGGTGACCGCCTTCATGGAGAGCCACCCGAGGTGCTTCGTGGTCGAGCAGAACCGCGACGGCCAGCTGCGATCGCTGCTGCAGATCGAGGCCGGCGCGCCCGCCGACCGGTTGCGCTCGGTGCTGATCTACGGGGGCCTGCCTCCCAGCGCGCAGCAGGTGTTGGAGCAGATCGAGACCCAGTTGGACGCCTGAACCATGCCATCCATAACCAAGCCCCGGATCCCGCTGCTGCCGTTGGCGCCCAACGAGCTCGGCCTGACACTCCAGGACTACCAGGGCGGGATGTCCACCCTGTGCGCCGGCTGCGGCCACGACTCCATCACCGCGGCCCTGATCCAGGCCTTCTTCGAGCTCTCCCTGCCGCCGCACATGATCGCCAAGTTGAGCGGGATCGGCTGCTCCTCGAAGACCCCGGCCTATTTCGTTTCCTCCGCTCACGGGTTCAACTCCGTCCACGGCCGGATGGCCACCATCGCCACCGGCGCGGGGGCGGCCAACCGGGAGCTGGTCCTGGTGGGAGTGTCCGGGGACGGCGACTCGCTCTCGATAGGGCTGGGCAACCTGGCCCACGCCATCCGGCGCAACGTGAACATGGCCTACCTGATCGAGAACAACGGCGTCTACGGGCTGACCAAGGGGCAGTTCTCCGCCTCCGCCGACCTCGGCTCGCAGTCCCGCCGGGGCGAGGCCAACCGGCTGCAACCGGTGGACCCGATCATGTTGGGGCTGAGCCTGGGGGCCACCTTTCTGGCCCGGGGGTTCTCCGGGGACAAGCTCCAGCTGGTGCCGATCCTGAAGGCGGCGCTGACCCATCAGGGCTTCGCCCTGGTCGACGTGATCTCGCCCTGCGTCCAGTTCAACGACCACGAGGGCTCCACCAAGAGCTACCGCTACGTGCGCGACCACGAGCTGCGGGAGATCGAAGCGGACTTCATCGGCCAGCACGACGAGATCGTGGAGCCACTGGCCCCGGACCGCGCCACCGAGGTCACCATGCACGACGGTTCGAGGGTCAAGTTCCGGGCCGTCCCGGACGGCTACGACCCCGGGGATCGGGGGCAGGTGGAGGCGTATCTGCGGGAGCGCACCGGACACGGTGAGATCGCAACCGGGCTCCTGTTGCTGGACGAGTCCCGACCGGACATGCACCAGCTGGCAGGGACACCGGCCAGCGGCCTCGCCCAGCTGCCCTTCTCCAAGCTGTGCCCCGGCTCCGCCGAGCTGGAGAAGCTCCAGGACACATTCCGATAGGAGCGGCCGCGGCCGGAACCGGGCCGCGGGCCAGGATGCAGCCGCGACCGGTCGGCAGGGCGAACACCGCGCTCACCCGATCAAGGGCCGATGGGCAGGGAGCGCAGTCTGGTGAAGGCGAGTTCCGGTTCTTTGGCCCATGGCCAGCGGGCGTCGAGCCGCAGGAGGCTGCGCCGGCTGGTGCGCACCAGGCGGCCCGCGACCTGCCGGAGCTGGTAACGCAGCCGCTTGTGGCGGGCCAGCAGGAAGTCAGGGTCGCGGCAGAGGCCTTTGGCCCATAAGAGCAGGTTCGAGCCAGCTGAACCAGGAAGCGCCAGACCTGGTCGGCCTGGAAGGTATGGCATGGGACGTTCTCCACGCCGCACGCCTTGGCGTGTTTGATCTGATCCTCCATCCGCGCGTGAAGGCGGTGGCCTGCTTCCAGGTGGGCGAGGTCCGGATTCGCGGCCCCCTGCCTGGCCTGCGCCGTCGATGAGGCAGCCGCGCCCATCGGCGTGACGGCCATCGCCCCAAGAGGCGGCGCGGTAAGAGGAGGTCGCACCCCTCTGGATCGGCGGGCGGATGTTGGGGTGCTACCAGCCGGCCAGAGTTGCCTTGACGAGGGCTTGCGCCATCCACGCGAGGAGGTCGATTGCCTGGTCGCGTGGTAGGCCCGCGAGGTCGGTGGTCCAGACGATGGCATCGGATCCGAACAGCGGGATGAGCGCGTTCGCGAGGCGGTCACGAGCATGCGGAGGGACATCGCTGGGCAGGCCTGCGAGGAGGGCCGCGATCCAGCGACCGCGGTTGATCAGTCCTCGGCGGGGCTGCATGTGTTCCCTCTCCTTTTCCAGCGAGAGGCGGAGCATGGTGCGCAACTCGGTCTCATGCTCGAAAGCCCACGCTGCGGTCGCTCGCACGAGGTCGGCCGCCCGGGCGTCCAGCTCGCCCGATGATGTAGCCGCCGGCGGGGCCCAGTTGGTGTCGTCGAGCGGGTTGTCGGCCAGGGACATCGTCGCGTGAAGTACCACGGCGTCGTTGGTCGGAAAGTAGCGGTAGGCGGTTGCCCGAGACACACCCGCGAGTTCAGCGACGGCGGGGACCGTGAGCGGGCCGCCGGTGCGCAGCAGCTCCCGCGCCGCTTCCCTCAGCAGGCGCAGAGTGCGTCCCTTGGGGCCGGACAGCTGCCCGGCATCGCCTGGACGTTCCATTGCCTCTCCTCCTTGACAAAACAGAACCTGGGGTGCATGATACGCCACATCTCAAGATAAGACGATATATCTCACTACGAGAGACAAAGTCTTATCCAAACCAGCGGCACCCGCTAGGAGGGCCACCATGATCACCGCAGGCGAACTCCATCCATCCACCCGGACAGACCCGGCGCTGACTGGACTCCAACACATTGGTCTCACAGTCCGCGACATCGTCGCCAGCGAGGCCTGGTACACGAAGGTTCTGGGACTCGTCCGAGTCTTCGTCGAACCACATGGAACCGGCGACGGCTACGCCGTAGTGATGATGCGTCCAGGCACCGGGCTGTTCGTGGGCCTTGACCACCATCCCGAGGCCGACCAGAAGATGTTCAGCCCGCTGCGCACTGGACTCGACCACCTAGCCCTTGGAGTCGCCAGCCGGGAGGCCCTGGGCGAGTGGATCTCCCATCTCGACACCATGGGTGTCGACCACGAAGCGATCATCGAGAGGGCGGAGCCGGCTCCTCAAGCCCTGCTGGTGCTCCGCGACCCGGACGGGATCCCGATCGAGCTGTTCTGGTACGCCGGCTGAGATGGCCGTCCAACCGCACCTGCCGCTGCGGTCCGGGTCCCGGCCGCATACCAGCACCGAGTTCCCGCACTGCCAACTGGACCAGCAACCCGTCGACAGCCGACACATCGACGCCATTCTTGCCGAGGCACTGAGCTGGCCGTCCGTGCTCGCTGGGCCATCGGCGATCTCGGTGGAAGACGCTCGCGCACTGATGTTGGACGCCAGCGCCGCCACAGGGCCGAAAGATGCGTTCGTGGTCGGCCAAGAGTTCTGCCATGTGCACGCCCAAGGTGACTTCAGCCTGCACGCCGCCTTGCCGCTCCCACTCGCCGCTGCCGCCGAGCGTGCCGGATGGGCCGAACCTCACTTCCTCGTCCACACCGGCCAAGCGCCCGCGACCATCGTCATGCTCTACGCTCCCCGCGACCACGCCGAGCAGCACGTGGTCCTCGGACTGGTCCGCGCCTCCTACGAGTTCGCCCTCAATCAACAACCCGCCGAATAGCGGGCGTTTAGGAATAGCCACCCGTACAAGGAGAAAGTCATGTCCATTTATGTCGTGGGACCCAACGACGGCGAGCCGTCAGGCGGCGGGCCGATCCGCTGCCGCATCATCGAGGACGGCACCCACACCCAGCATCGGCTGGGCCTCATCGAGGCGATGGTGCCTCCGAGCCCGGGCGGCCCGCCTCAGCACCGTCACCGTGATCACGACGAGACCTTCATCGTGACCGAAGGCAAGCTCAGATTCACCTCCGGAGCCGACAGTGTTGACGTCGAAGCAGGAGCGTGCGTCACCGTCCCCGCGGGGACAGCCCACACCTTCTCCAACCCTTTCGGCCAAGCAGCCAAGTTCATCTGCACGCTCACGCCCGACCTCTATGTCGAGTACTTTCGTGATCTGAGCAAACTGCCCGTCAATGAGCAGGGGCTGCTCGACCCCGCCGACATCGGCCGGACGATGGCGGCATATGCCACCGAAACGTGATCGTCGCCATCGAGGCCGACCTCAACGCCAACAGCGACAGTCCCCGCACGTTCGTCTGGACGGCCACTGCTGACGAGATCCTTGTGGAGGCCCGGAGGGGACAGGCAGCTCTTCAGTTAATCGCCAGTTACAACCGTAACACTACGCTAGTAGGGAGGTAGACCATGCTCAGGTTTGGAAGGCTGATTTCGGCTTTGGCAGTGGCGGGAGTGGCCATCGGAGCGGTGCTCTTCATGGCGACGCCTGCGGTTGCCGCCACCACGAGTGGCACTGGCTACAGTGCCGGGGCGCAGTATCAGGTGGAGCTTTCGTCCAACGTACCCGGCGAAGGATTCTGGATCTGGGCGGAGCTTGGCGCCAACGGAAGTGGCAACTACCAGGAGACCGACTGCCTCCACCTTGGCGGCGGTCACGCAACCGATGCTGCCGCCCACTCCGCAGGGGACGTGTCGGGGTGGGCCGTATCCGGAGGCACCCTCACGATGACCGGCGTCAACATCATCGGGGGGCTGGAGACAGTCGACATTGTCGTCAACTTTTCGCCGGGGCCGTTAGGGTATGGGCCGGCAACGACTATGACCCTCACCGTCACCGGCGCGATGGCGCCTTACCCACCCATCCCTGTCGGTGCGTCCGTCAAGTTACCCGTGGATGGGCAGGTCGCTCCTTAACTGACGGGTCAACGGCATCGATCAATCTGGCTAGCCCGGGCGCACGGCCCGGGCTAGCCAGATTCCGTGTGCGGCGGGTGGCCGATAGTTGGAGCCGGTGGGTGGGCCAGGTAGCCCGGCGTGGCGGTCAACTCGCCGATGCGGATCGTCTCCAGCACCCGCTGTAGCCCATCGCGAGCCTCTGAGACAGTCCCCGGCTCAGCCGCGAACTGGCACCCATGGCAGCACCATACTGCCCCGGCGCACCAGTCGGGACCGCCGCGTCACCATCGGTCATCTTCCTGGTTCGCCAGCAGCCTCGGCTTCACCTCCTGCTCAAACGCCTTCGGCAGCGCTGTCACGATCTTCGGAGCCTCAGGCGACAGGATGAGCTCAGTCGCGATCGGGCCGTCCATCTTCGCCTCCTCGACCGTGACCGTCTGGTTTAGAGAGCCGAGCCCCTGGCGGCAGGCTGCCAGCCCGGGCCTCGCGGCCCGTTCGCAGGCGTTCGGTCCCTCAATCTCCAGTAGGCGCTCTCCACAGGCCGGGCTCGGACCGTCATCCTATGCGGCATGCCCGGCATCGAACCGTACCTGCGGAGAATGCTGCAGGGGTGGCAGACGATCGTGGTCGCCAACCGGCCCCCCATCGACGTCCATCTGGGGGACCAGGGGGTGGAGAGGGTCACCCGGGGGGGCGGGGGCCTGGTCACGGCGATGGCGTCACTGGCCCGCTCCAGCAACTCGACCTGGATCGGGGCCGCGCGAGGAGACGGCGATCGTGCCCTGATCCAGACCGCGGGGGAGGACGGGGTGGTGGAGGTCACCACCGAGGACCAGGAGACGTTCCGGGTCGTCTTCGTGGAGCCGGACCCGGAGGCCTACGACCTGTACTACAACCACATCAGCAACCCGCTTCTGTGGTTCATCCAGCACTACCTCTGGGATCTGGGCCGGGAGCCGATCCTGGACTCGGCCACCGGCCGGGCCTGGCGAGACGGGTACGTCCGGGTCAACTCTGACTTCGCCGACAAGGTGGTGCAGGTGGCGGGGCGGTCGTCGTTGCGGCCCCTGGTCATGAGCCAGGACTATCACCTCTACCTCCTGCCGGCGATGGTCAGGGCCCGGCTCCCGGAGGCCCGGCTGCAGCACTTCATCCACATCCCCTGGCCCACTCCCCAGTACTGGAAGGTCATCCCCAGCCACATGCGGGACGGGATCCTCACCGGGCTGCTGGGCAACGACGTGGTGGGTCTGCAGACCAGCCTGGACGTGCGCAACTTCCTCATGACCTGTGAGGAGAACCTGGGACTGGGGGTCGACCACCGCCAGCGGATCGTGTTCTACGAGGGTCGCTCGGTGTGGGTGCGCGCCTATCCGATCTCGATCGACGTCGCCGGGATGACCCAGATGGCGGCCAGTCCCGCGGTGCGCCAGGAGGAGGAGCTCATCGCCGCCTGGCGTCCCGAGCTGCTGATCCTCCGGGTGGACCGCACCGATCTCAGCAAG
>JAKAVU010000055.1 GCA_021817185.1 bacterium | reverse complement strand
GCGCAAGGCCAGGGCCGGCATCGACTTCGTCCAGACGCAGATGGTGTTCGACCTGGAGCTGCTCGACTCCTTCCTGGTGCAGGCCAGGGACGTGATCCCCCCCGAGGTGGCACTCTTCGCCAGCATCGGCCTGATCCGCTCCTCTCGCAGCCTGGACTTCGTCCTCAGGTCCCTCCCGGACTGTCCCATCCCCGACCATCTGGTGGAGAGGATCAGGTCCGGACATGGGCTGGAGGTCGCTACCGAGCTGGCGGCCGAGGTGGGCCGGCGGGAGGGGCTGCGACTCCATCTCATCCCGCTTGGCGGCGAGCGCCACGCCGAGGTTCTGGCCAGGGCCCACGCCTCCTCTCGAGCGCTCACGATCGAGGCCACCGCCTGATGACGGCTGAGGACGGCAGCTTCCCCATGCTGGAGATGACCGCAGACCAGTTCCGCCGGCACGGCCATGCCGCGGTCGAGATGGCGGCAGCATATCTGGAGGCGGTCCCGGATCTGCCCCCCCTGGCGCCGGTGGAGCCCGGCTGGCTGGCGGAGCAGCTCCCTGCCATGGCCCCGGCGCAGGGGGAGTCCATGGAGCGGATCCTGGCGGACTTCGAGTCCCTGATCGTCCCGGCGACCACCCACTGGAATCACCCCCGCTTCTTCGCCTACTTCAACAGCTCGGCGGCCGGCGCCGGGATCATCGGCGAGCTCTTGAGCGCGGTCATGAATGTCAATGCCATGCTCTGGCGCACCGGCCCGTCCGCAACCGAGCTGGAGTGGGTTGTCTGCCGCTGGCTGAGCCAGATGCTGGGTCTGCCGCCGACCTTTGACGGGCACATCAACGACACCGCCTCCTCGTCCACCCTGGTGGCGCTGGCGGCGGCCCGGGAGGCGTTGGGCATCAACGCGCGTGAGCGGGGTCTGGCGGGTCGCGACGACCTCCCCCAGATCAGGGTCTATGGCTCGGACCAGACCCACTCGTCGGTGGAGAAGGCCGTGATCACCCTGGGGATGGGACGATCCGGCTACCGCCAGGTGCCCACGGATTCGGAATTTCGCATGGATGTGCAAGCCCTCAAGCGCGCCATCGAGGACGACCTTGCCGCCGGCGTCAGGCCCTGTGCGGTGGTGGCCACGGTGGGAACCACCGCCACCACCAGCATCGACCCGGTCGTGGAGATCGCCGCCGTCTGCCGCGAGCTGGGGATCTGGCTGCACGTCGATGCCGCCCATGGCGGAGTGCTGGCGACGCTCCCGGAGCACCGGGAGCGGGTGTTCAGCGGGGTGGAGCAGGCCCAGTCGGTTCTGGTGAATCCCCACAAATGGCTGTTCACCCCGCTGGACTGCTCGGTGCTGCTGACCAGCCGGCCGGAGGTCCTGCGCCGAGCCTTCTCGCTGGTGCCGGAGTACCTGGAGACCCCGGAGTCAGGGCGCGAGCAGGGATTCGGCGCCCGCAATCTGATGGACTTCGGAGTGGCCCTGGGCCGCCGCATGCGGGCCCTCAAGCTCTGGATGGTGCTCCGCTATTTCGGCCAGGACGGCATCCGGCGGATTCTCCGCTCGCATCTGGAGATGGCCGCCTGGCTGTCGACCGAGCTGCGCAGCGATCCCAGCTGGGAAGTGATGGCTCCGATGCCGATGTCGACCGTCTGCTTCCGCCACCACCCGGCTGGGCTGGACTCGGAGGACGAGCTGGAACGGCACAACCGGGAGCTGCTGGCCCGGGTCAACGGCGGCGGCCAGGTCTTCATCTCCCACGCGGTGCTCCGCCGCCGCTTCGTGCTTCGCGCCAGCATCGGGGGCCTCCGCACCACTCCGGCTGACGTGGCGATCCTTTGGCGGGAGCTGCAAGCCGCCGCCAGCTGAGGTCGCCGCCCGCGAAGCGGAGACAGTCCAGGGCCCGGCTGCGCGCCCGGTTCGGAGACCGACCGGTGGTCAGGCCTGGAACAGCCCGTCCAATTGGCGGTATCGTGCCCGCCGGCGCGCGGGGTCGAACCCGCGCTGGGTGAGCTGGAGCAGCCGCGCCTCCAGGCGCGGCCTCAGAATCGCGGCGGTGGCATCCCAGTCGGTGTGGGCCCCGCCCTCGGGCTCCGGGACGATCTCGTCGGCGATTCCCCACTCCAGCAGATTGGTCGCCTCCAGGCGCAGGGCGGCAGCGGCATGCTGCTTCTGCCCGGCATCACGGAAGAGGATGGCCGCCGCCGCCTCTGGGGACGCCACCGAGAGGAAGGCGTGTTCGAGCACCATCACGGAGTCCGCGAGCAGGGTGGCGAGGGCGCCCCCGCTGCCCCCTTCGCCGATCACCACGGCCAGGTAGGGGGTTGGCAGGGCGAGCTGAGCCTCCAGCGTCTGGGCGATGGCCCAGGCCTGACCCCGCTCCTCGGCCGCGACCCCGGGGTACGCGCCCGGGGTGTCGATGAAGCTGAGCACCGGCAGCTGCAGGCGACCGGCCAGGGTGAACAGCCGCTGAGCCTTGCGGTACCCCTCCGGATGGGCCATGCCGAAGTTGCGCCGGCCGCGCTCCTCGAGGGTGCGTCCCTTCTGGTTGGCCACCACCGCCAGCCGCTGTCCGCCGAGCCTGGCCAGCCCGATGACCATCGCGGCGTCGTCGCCGCCCTGCCGGTCTCCGTGCAGCTCGATGAAGTCGTCCAGGCAGCGCTGGATGAGGTCCAGGGCGTAGGGGCGGTCCGGATGCCGCGACACCTCCACGTGGGCCCAGGCCGCGGCCGCCCCCTCGGTCTCAACCGGGACCCTGGGATCGGCAGGACTCATGCCAGGATCCGGTCTGTCTCCCGGTTGGGTGCGGTCAGCACGGCCAGGATCTGGCCCAGCACGGACTTCAGCTCTCGGCGGTCCACGACGCGGTCGATCAGGCCGCGGGCGTGGTGGAACTCGGAGGTCTGAAAGCCGGCCGGCAACTGCTCGTAGGTCGCCTGGGTGATCACCCGGGCACCGGTGAAGCCGATCATGGCCTTGGGCTCGGCCAGGATCACGTCCCCCAGGGCGGCGAAGCTGGCGATGCTGCCTCCCATGGTGGGATCCACCAAAACCGAGATGAAGGGCAGGTGTGCCTCCGCCAGCTCATGCAGAGCCGAGACGCTCTTGGCCATCTGCATCAGCGAAAAGACCCCCTCCTGCATCCGCGCCCCTCCCGAGGAGGTCACGCACACGAAGGGGAGGTGCTGCTCGGCGCTGTGCTCGATCGCTCGCGCCAGCCGCTCCCCGACCGCGGTCGAAAGGCTGCCACCCAGAAACCCGAAGTCGAAGGCGGCCACTCCGGCCGGGTGGCCCTCAATGGTGCCGGATCCGGTGAGGAGGGCGTCTGGCAGCTGCTGGCGGGCCCTGGCCTCGTCCAGCCTCTCGGTGTAGGCACGGGTGTCGAAGAAGCCCAGTCGGTCAGTCCCGGCCAGGCTCTCGTCCCACTCCTGGAACGAGCCCTTGTCCACCAGTTGGCGGATCCGCTCATGGGCTCCGATCCGGGCGTGATGTGAGCATCCCGGGCACACGTACAGGCTCCCGGCCACCTGGGCGGCCGGATAGGTCGCGTGGCACGCGGAGCAGGTGAAGGCTCCGGGATCATTGCTTGTCTGGGCTAGGGTGTGGGCCGGGCTCATCACCATCCGCGTCCTCCCTCAGAAACTTCCGGCTCGGGCGCACAGCCGGTACCAGGGCCGCCGACGGCCGAAGGTCTCACGCGAGCACAGTCCCGAGCCGCCGGAAAGGTTACGCCACGGCCGGGCGGTTGGGCGAGTGCGTAACCTTGGAGCAGTCGTGAACCTTGAAGAGCCGATGGGGCCAGTTTGGCGAGCCGACTCGACTCCCGGCGGCCCCGGAAGGGGATGTCGGGTGATGGGCCTCGGCAGTGCCCTGCCCGGCACCCTGGTCACCAACGCCGATCTGGAGCGGTTCCTGGACACCTCCGACGAGTGGATCGTCAGTCGGACCGGGATCCGGGAGCGGCGGGTGGTGAGACCTGACGAAGACCTGCTCGGCCTGGCTGCGCGGAGCGCCCGAGCGTGCCTAACCGCCGCCTCGGTCCAGGCCGAAGACGTTGACACCATAATCTGCTCCAGCAGCTCGCCCGACGAGACCTTCCCATCGCTCGCCTGCCGGCTGCAGGCGGAGCTGGGCTGTCCCCTGGGGCCCGCCTTCGACATCCAGGCCGCCTGCTCGGGGTCGATCTACGGGCTGGCGATGGCGCAGGCCCTGATCCAGAGTGGCATGAGCCGCCGGGTCCTGGTGGTGGCGGCGGAGATCTTCTCCCGGCTGGTCGACTGGTCGGACCGCTCGACCGCCGTCCTCTTCGGGGACGGCGCGGGCGCCTTCCTGGTGGGAGACCCATCGGCCCCCGGCAGCGAGATCCTGGCCCTGGAACTGGGCGCCGACGGGCGCGGCGCCGCTGCGCTCGGCACCCAGGCGGCCCCGGCCAGCCCCCGCCCGCCCGCCGGGATGCCCGACTACACCTCGTCGCAGCGGTCGTTGGGACGGGTGATCACCATGAACGGAAGGGAGGTGTTCCGCTTCAGCACCAAGATCCTGGAGCAGGTGGTGACACGCCTGGCGGAGGCCGCCGGCCTGTCCACCTCGGAGATCTCCCTGGTGGTGCCCCACCAGGCCAACTCCAGGATTCTCGCGACCGCCGCCGGTCGGCTGAACTATCCCCTCGAGCGGTTCGTCTGCAACGTTGACACGACCGGGAATACCTCCTCGGCGTCCATCCCCCTGGCGCTGGCGGAGGGAGCCGTTGGGGGACTCTGCCACGAGGGGGACCTGATGTGCCTGGTCGCCTTCGGAGCGGGGCTGACCTGGGGGGGGCTGCTGCTGCGATGGGGCCCCACCCGGGTGGCGGTGGATGATCCCAGAGGACCGGCGTGAGGCAGCGGCGCAGACACCCCGGGGCGGCTTCCCGGAGGCGGACCCGCCGGTTGGCTGGCGCTGCTTGATGGCGCTCGCCACGCGCCGGGTGGTGGTCACCGGGATGGGCGCAGTGACCCCGCTGGGTGTGGGCGTCGGAACCAGTTGGGAGGGGCTCTGCGCCGGTCGGAACGGGATCGCCAGGATTCAGTCCTTCGATCCCGAGCCATACGGGTCGCAGATGGCCGGAGAGGTCCGGAACTTCGACCCCGCCGACTTCATCGAGCGCAAGCAGATCAGCCGGACCGCCCGCTTCACCCAGTTCGCCTTGGCCGCCACCAGTGAGGCGATGGAGCAGGCCAAGCTGCCCATCGACGACTCCAATCGGGACCTGGTGGCCGTCATCGTCGGATCTGGGATCGGCGGGCTCAGGGTGACGGAGGAGGCGACCCTGACGCTGGCGGAGAAGGGCCCCCGCCGGCTCAGCCCGTTCACCGTCCCGATGATCCTCTCGGACATCGCCGCCGGCGAGATCGCCATGCGCTTCGGCGCCAGTGGCCCCAACTTCGCCCTGGTGTCGGCCTGTGCCAGCGGTGCCCACGCGATCGGTGAGGCCGCCGAGATCATCCGGCGGGGGGACGCCGTCGCCGCCATCTGCGGCGGCACCGAGGCTTCGATAACTCCGCTGGCCGTCGGCGCCTTCAACTCCATGCGGGCGCTGTCGCAGCGCAACGATGATCCCGAACACGCGAGCCGCCCGTTCGACCTCGACCGCGACGGCTTCGTGGTGGCTGAGGCCTGCGGGGTCCTGATCCTGGAGGAATGGGACCACGCTCGGACCAGGGGGGCCAGAGCGCTCGCGGAGCTGGCCGGCTACGGTGCCAGCGCTGACGCCTACCACCTGACCGCTCCCGAGCCCACCGGGCGAGGCGCTCGCCGGGTGATGCAGCGAGCCCTGGAGAAGGCGGACGCATCCCCAGCCGAGGTTGACTACATCAACGCGCACGGCACCTCGACCCCGCTGAACGATGCCGCCGAGACGGCGGCGATCAAGCAGGTTCTCGGAGACCGCGCTCGTCAGATCCCAGTTTCCTCCACCAAGTCGATGACCGGGCACAGCCTGGGGGCTGCAGGCGCCATCGAGTCGGTGTTCGCAGTCATGGCCCTGGTCGATGGCCGGGTGCCCCCCACGATCAACTACGTGACCCCAGATCCGGAGTGCGACCTCGACTACGTGACGGAGGGCGCGCGCACGGTCTGGCCCAAGCTGGTGCTCAACAACTCGTTCGGTTTCGGCGGGCACAACGCGTGTCTCGCCTTTCGAGCTGTCGAAGACTGAAGCGCTCCCGGAGATCCGGCGCATCTCCGCTGGTTCCACCGAGTCTGGCCGCTTGACCACGGCTGACCCGGGCAGCCACCGGGACCCGCCGGGGGACGACCTCCGCCGAGCCGAGGCGGGACACTGTCCTGAACTGTCTCCCAGGCGCTGGCTTGGGCACTTGCGAAGGGGACGGCCGGACAGGTCCCGGTGGGCCACCGTAGAGGCCACCGCCGTGTGGCCTGGTGGCTATGATCACGCGGTGGAGCCGAAGCGGGGAACTGGGGCGATCGGAGTGCGAGCGGCGAGCCTGGGTGTGGGCGGTGGCAGCAAGGAGGCAGGAGTCGGCCCGATCGGACCTCCGACCGCCCGTGTGGCCTTCCCGCCGCCGCCGATGAACGCCTCCGAGTTCGCCGCGCCCGGCCGCCGCCTGAGCGACCTGCCGACTTTCGCGATCGAGGGTCAAGCGCCCGGAGGGGGGGAAGACCGCCGTTGACAGCCCAGGTCCTGGTCGCCCTCTCGGTGTTCGGCGCCTGCTCGGTGGAGATGGTGGAGGCGCTCACCATAGTGATGGCGGCGGGCTTCACCCGCGGCTGGCGATCCGCCCTGGAGGGAAGCGCGCTGGCGGTGGTCTGCCTGGCCATCCTGGTGGCGGCGCTGGGCCCCGCCTTGGTTCACTATGTCCCGCTCAACGTCCTCCGCCTGGTGGTGGGCAGCCTGCTCCTGGTGCTGGGGCTGCAGTGGCTGCGCAAGGCGATCCTGAGGGCCAGCGGATACATCCCCAAGCACGATGAGGCGGCCATCTATCGCCGCGAGGTGGAGCGGCTGTCGGGCGCGCCCCGATCGGGCACCGCGAGGGACTCAACCGGCTTCGTGATCGCCTTCAAGGGGGTGTTCCTGGAGGGGATGGAGGTGATCATGATCGTCCTCACCCTCGGGCTGAGTTCGGGCTATCTCGGGACCGCCGCGGCGGCCGCGGGCGCCGCGGTCGTTGTGATCGGCGGCGTCGGGGTGATGGTGGCGCGCCAGCTGAGCGAGGTGCCCGAGAATGGCATGAAGCTCGGCGTGGGGTTGATGCTGGTGACGTTCGGCACCTTCTGGGCTGGCGAGGGCGCCGGCGTCCGATGGCCCGGGGCGGACCTGGCCCTGCTGGGGCTGCTGGCACTCTATGGGTTGATTACCTGGGGGGCGGTCGTCGCGCTGACCCGCAGCCGGTCCATGGGAGCGGCGGCACCGGTATGACGGTCAGGGGCGCGCTCACAGCGTTCGGGCACTTCTGGTGGGAATTCATCGTTGGAGACACCCCGGAGGTCGCGGTCGGAGTGGCAGTCGTGATCGTCGTCAGCTGGCTGCTTGGGCACGGGCCGGCGGTGGCCGCGGCGGTCGTCCTGCCGCTCGCCGTGATCGCCCTGCTGACCGCCAGCCTGTACCGGGGGACGCGCACCACCTGATCCGTTGATCGCGGGCGCCCAGGGCTGTCCCGGGCAACGGGCGGTGATTCCACGGACCCGCCCGTCGCGTAAACACGCTATGTGCGCGTGACCCGCGGGCCCAGGATGGACTCATGAGGTTCGCCGCCCCCACCCCAGGTTCGTAGGGGCTCTGGGTGGCGATGGCACCGAGGCTCTCGGTGCCACCAGGTAGGTTCTGGAGGCGCGACATGAGACGCAAGACATTCGATGGGATCCTGACCGCTGGAGGCGCGCTTGTGACCGTGGTCCTGATCGTGGCCGGAGCCCTGCTCATGTGGGCTGCCGTATTCACCCAGAACGAGGTGCACAACCAACTGGCCGCCCAGAAGGTCTACTTCCCCAAGGCGACGGCTTTCGCACACGCCGCCCCCGGGACCGAGATCACCCCGGGCATGAAGCCCTACCTCTTGCAGTACGCAGGCCAGCAGGTCCTGACGGGGGCCCAGGCGGAGGCCTACGCGGACCACTTCATCGCCGTCCACCTGGCGGAGATGCCATACCACGGGGTCTACTCGCTGATCAGCACCGCGGCACGGTCGGCCACCCCGGGATCCACCCAGGCGGCTCAGCTCTCGGCCCTGGCGACGACAGCGTTCCAGGGGACCACGCTGCGGAGCATGCTGCTCGAGGCATACGCCTTCGGCACCATCGGTTCGATAGCCCTGATCGCCGGAATCGTCAGTTTCGTGCTGGCGGGAGTGTCGGCCCTGTTGACGCTGGCGGGCTATATGCACTGGCGCCGCACCTCCCCCACCGTGGAGATCTGAGCCGAGCTCTGTAGTCCCGCCCACTGCTTGGGTGCCAGGGGCCCATCGCCAGCGGGCGATGGGCCCCGCCGGCATGCCGCCTCCTTCGAGAGGCAGGTCCGGCCGGCGAGGGCGCCCAAGGGCTGGCACGGACCACCTGTGGACGTTGTCTTCGCCACATCAGTCGCTCTCGGGACCGGGCGGCACCGCGACGCGTCGACCACCGCCATCTCGGTGATCACAGTGGGGGGAGTGCCAGCGGGGCGCCTCGGCGGCGGACGGCCCGAGCATGAGGGCGACTCGGGCTGCCGCCACGGCCCACGCCAGTTCGGTGGCAACCCAGGACGACGACTTCGACGGTCCGCCGCGCCTCGCTGCTCTGAAGGTCTGAGCCAGACGTTGGTGCGGCGGACGCTCGGCCATCCGCGCCGGCATCGGCCGGAGCCGGGCACGCAGGCTCTCCGAGGCGGGTCAGACGGGTGGCTCTTGTGCCGCCAGAGCTGCGCGCCCACTCACCAACCTCTTCCCGGCTAACCCCACCACCCTCATAGGCAAGGCCGCTCACTTCGCGCCAGGTGCTGCCAACCGCGCCCGGACATGCACGAGTGCGGGTATTGCCGTATGGCTTGCGCCGCCGGCTTTTGGTAGCGTCAGTCACGGGACACCGCATCGCCCCGAACCACCCAATGGGGGAAAGGCCATGCCACAATCCGGTTGGAGCGGGAAACGGGAACGGCAGTACGAGCACGTCAAGGAGGGCCTCCGCGCCGAGGGCCGCTCCGAGCCCACCGCCAAGGAGATCGCGGCCCGAACCGTCAACAAAGAGCGCGCCCGCCGCGGAGAGGCGCGCCAGACCAGTCCAGTCTCCACCAAGGACATCTCGTCCGGCAGGCGCGGGGGACTCCGCTCTCACAGCGGGGCACAGGGAAGAACGAGGGCCCAGCTCTACGAGGACGCCCGCCGGAAGAAGATTCCCGGCCGCTCCAAGATGAGCAAGGCCGAGCTGGAGTCCGCCCTCAGCAGGTAGCCGATGCCTACGAGGCCCGGCGGGTCCGGCTGGTGCTCCGTGCCGCGGTTGCCCTCCGAGCGCGAGCCCGGCCGGACTTATGGGGGCCTGAGGAGGTCTGTTCCACGGCCGCCTTGAGGGCGGCCATCAGGTCCACCACGTTGTCGGGCTGGGCCGCCACCCTCCTTGGGGGCAGCGGCTTGCGGTTGGTCTTGGCCTCCACCACCTTGGCCAGGGCCTCGGCGTACTCGTCACGGTACTGCTCGGGGTGGAAGGGGGCGGTCAGGTTGTCGATCAGGGTGACAGCCATGTCCAGTTCCCGCTTCTTGGTCTCCACATTCTCGTCTGGAAGGCGAAGGAAGGCGCTGGAGCGGACTTCGTCCGGCCAGCGCAGCGTGTTCAGGACCAGAACGCGGTCGTGCGGGGAGATCCTGCATAGGTGTTCTCGCTGCCGGAGCGCGACCTTGCCGATCGCCACCTTCGAGGTCTTGGCCAGCGCCTCGCGCAGCAGGGCGTACGGGCGCATTCCGGAGGGTTCAGGTTCGAGGTAGTAGGCCTTGTCTAGCACCAGGGACGAGTCCACCTCCTCCGCGGTCACCAGCTGCAGCACCTCGATGGTGTCGGTGCTCGGTAGCGGCAGCAGCTCCAGATCCCTGTCAGTGACCTCCACAAACTGCCCGCGCCCGACTTCGTAGCCGCGCTCGACGTCACCCCAGTCGATCAGCTTCTCCTCCTGGGGGCACCAGCGGCGGTTCTGGATCGGCGCGCCGCAGGAGGCACACAGCATGCGGAAGGACACACCGTGAGACTCGGTCGCGAGGTACATGCGAACCGGAATGGCGACCAGTCCGAAGCTGACCGAGCCTCGCCAGGTTGCGGATGGCACTTACTTCCTCCTTGATGCTGAGCTGGCCTGGGCCGAGCGTCCGATGGCGGGCAGCCGCTGCCCCCCGTTCAGCACTGCGCTGAAGAGATCCCCACGCTCCGCCACCCGCTGAGGAACATTGGTCAGGGTAAACCGCTCCCTGGTCAGGTCCTCCAGTTCGTCCCACTCCAGGGGAGTTGAGACGCCGGCCCATGCGGACGCGCGAGGCGAGTACACCGAGGCCAGGGTCTTGCCCACCACGTTCTGGGTGTAGTCGATCCGCACCCTTGCCTGGCGGCGCCTCACCGCCCACTCCTCGGTGACCAGCTTGGGCGCCACCAGGGCAACCTGGTGGGCGATCTCCCCGACCCAGTCCCGCACCCGCTCCTCCGCGGGCCCGCGGCGCAGGGGTACGTAGATGTGCAGGCCGGACTGTCCGGTGGTCTTGGGAATGCCGGCCAGCTCAAGGTGCTCGAGGCCCGCCCTGACCAGCCCTGCGACCTCGAGGACCTCGGAGAGGCCGGCCCCGGGACCCGGATCGAGGTCGAACACCGCCCAGTCTGGCTGGAGGGGGCGATCCTTTCGCGAGTGCCAGGGGTGAATCTCCAGAGCTCCGGCGTTGGCCGCCCAGACCAGGGCGGCGGCCTCCTTGAACAGCGGACAGACAGTGGGCTCGCCCGGGGACGCGGTCCATGTGGGGATCCAGTCCGGAGCCGAGGCGGGAAGGCTCCGCCGCCAGAAGGCCTTGCCCCCGGCTCCGTCGGGGAAGACGTGGAGCACCACCGCGCGATCACGGAGGTGGGGCAGCAGCACGGGGGCCATCTGGAGGTGGTAGGCGATGAGATCGCGCTTGGTGATCTTGGCCTGCGGCCAGAGCAGCTTGTCCAGCCTGCTCAACGTGACCTCGCGGCGGCCGACCCTCAGCACCCCACCGCGATCCGGCAGCTGCCCGAGCTTCTCCATGGTGCCCGCCAACTCCGGGTCCCGGGTTGTCTGCGAGGACCCCCGGCCATGCCCGGCCGCTCCACGCCGGCTCCCTTGGGAGCTCTCGCCGCTGACCTCGGCAGCGGCTTGGGGTTGCTCCCGGATGCAGGCGGACACCGGCACGTCCGGACGCATGGTCCGAAAGGAAGGCTGCCTGAGCACGCCGGCCGCCGTCCAGCCAGCATGCTCCACCTCGCAGACCAGTTCCGGCTCTGCCCAGACCGCCTTTTGTAAGAGACTGCCGCCATCTGCCAGGGGAGATGTCGGGCGCTGCCTGCGATCCAGCTCCCCGCGCAGTCGACTCAGCTGCTGGTCCGAGAACCCCGTGCCCACCCTGCCGGCCTCCACCAGGGCACCTCCGGAGTAAACCCCAAGGATGAGGGCACCGATCGTGCTCCGTCGTCCCTGGCCCAGCAGGTAGCCACAGATCACGCAGTCCTGGGTGGGCCTGAACTTGATCTTGAGCCAGTTGCGGCTGCGGACGCCGGCCTCGTACGGCGAGTCGGCTCGCTTCCCGATCACTCCTTCCAGATTCCGTGCCTTGACCGTGTCGTAGAA
>JAKAVU010000054.1 GCA_021817185.1 bacterium | reverse complement strand
CCCAGCTGCTCCCACAGGTGATGCAGTACGTGAGCTCCGCCCAGCGTCCGGGAGCGTTGAACCATCAGCCCGGCATCTGCTCCCTCGCCCTCATCAAGTCGATGCAGGCTGCGAGCGAGCCAGTGCAGAGCCTCGCGATCGACTTGATCGGCACGGCCGAAGTTGTGGACCACCTCGGCACACACCACACCGTTGGGCCGGCGCACGTTGTGGGCCAGCTGCAGGTACTCGACCACGGAGCCGTCCTTGTTGCGCCGCCGGATGGTGCGCAAATACATGCCCACCGCTCCTAGCACATCCATATTGCCGATAGCAAGCTAGCGTTTGCCCACAAGATCCCATCCCGGAACCCTGCCGCTCGCACCCGAATGAACTCAAATCATGCCGATCTCAGCCCCAAAGTACCCTCCACGCGGTCGAACTCGGGTCAAATCATGCCGATCTCAGCCGCAAAGTCCTCTCCACGCTGTCGAACTCGGGTTGAACACCCCACTCGGGGAGATCAGATGCCCTCCCCACATCGGCTGGCTCAGTTGTGCTGCCAGCCGCCGCGGACCCAGTCCCGGGCTCCCCAGCACCATCGCCAACACCTGCTGCTCCAGCCAGGGCGCCAGTTAATTGGGCATCCTGGGACACCGCCTCTCCCGGGGCATCAGGGTCTCCAGCCCGTGCCGCTCCACCAGGGGCTTCCAGCGGTAGTACCAGGAGCGGTGGCAGCCCAGCTCCCGGCGGGCCCCGGCAACCCCAATTTCGCCGGCCCTGGCGAACAACCGCACACGGTGGCGGAAGATCAGGTCATCATTGGTCACGGCGGTCCCCTCCTTTGAGCTTTGAACACCCAAGGGATGGGCCGCCTTCTTTTTCCCTGCACGCCCCCTCAGGGGCACAGGTATCTACAGATCTTGTGAGCCTTTCACGCTAGTATTCACCTTAGACGGCACCTCCCACAAGAGTCCCAATTACCTCCGCGCGCGGCCACCAAACCCTCCGGTTTCACACCGCTAAGGGAAAACTGAGGCTAGGTCTGGATTTCAGGTAGCCGCCCTGCGGACAGGTGGGTATTACGCCTAGATCGAGGCAATCATACCACCGTCAACTCTTACCATCCCCCCGGTTACGTAGGACGCTGCATCACTTGCCAGAAACGTGATGACGGATCCAAATTCAGATGGCATCCCATACCGGCCAACGGGAATAGCCGCACAGCTAGCCGCTTGCACTTCTTCCACTTTGCGTCCCTCACGCCTGGCCCGGTCCTCATCAAGCTCGCGAACTCGAGCAGTGCTGATCCGGCCGGGCACAACCACATTGACAGTCACGCCGTCCCGCGCAACTTCGCTGGCCAGTGACTTCGACCAGCCAACAAGAGTCAACCTGAGAGCGTTAGAAAGCACCAAGTTCGGAATAGGCG
The DNA here is from genome assembly GCA_021817185.1 of bacterium. The sequence goes on along the minus strand of JAKAVU010000054.1, from coordinate 10,398 downwards.
CCACCACCCCCGAAGAAGTGCTAGTGATCACCCGCCCCCAAGTATTGCGGCGCATATCCGGTAGGAGCAAGCGCGTCAGATGGATCACCCCTAAGACTTGCCTTTCGAACTGCCCACTCCACACGCCGAGCGGCACCTCCATAGCTCCGTACGCGGGAGGGCCACCGGTGATGTTCACTAGAATGCTCGGCGCTCCCAGGTCTGCTCGGACTCTTGCCGCTAGTGCCTCCACAGAGTCCATGCTTCCGGTGTCACAGGCGTAGCCCCTAGCCCTTCCCCCATAGTGAGCAATCACCTCAGCCGAAGCATCTGCCCGCTCCTTCGATATGTCAGCTACCGCTACCTCCGCCCCTTCCTGCGACAACGCAAGCGCTGCCGCCGACCCCAACCCGCCGCCGCCAGCGAGTACGACAGCGCAGCGACCGCCAATGCCCAATTCCATACAAATACCTCCTCTGCCATCTACGAACCGCCTGGCCACCTCGCTCCCCGCACGGTGCCAATCCAACAGCCGGCCAGCCGCCACCAGATCTACAGCCTCTGGCCCTTCTCCGTACTCGCCCCTCGCGGCGGCTGGAGCCGCACCGACCTCGACCAGGGACTCACCCACAGCAACTGGATCAACCGCCAAGCACGGCCCACAAGCCACCAATTGCGCGTCGAGAGGGTTCTGGTCAGTGGCAATACCCGAACCACCCCAGCGTGGTAGTGTCACGGCAGCATGCATCGCCTCACCCCCTTTGCCGAGGCGCACCCCAACACCCAACTCCAATTCCCCCTTCGCCTAGCTAGTGAACACAATGCGGCCAATCTGCACCGCGGCCGGTCCGACCACGAGTATTCGCGAAGCCAATCACTCTCGCGTGGCCCATCGTGACGCCCTCAGTGAATCCCACTCCTCATCGACACGCGCTAGCTCCTCGAAAGCAACCTCCACTAGCCAATCTTCAACCCCAAGACCCGGACTCCTCACAATCCACGAACTCAACGCCCCACGCTTCCAGTACAAGTGCTTCCGAAGAGCCATCGACACTGTTGGCAGGGACTCAATACGCGACAAGTGGCTAACCAGCCCCACCAGACGCCTTGCCTCGACCAGGGAACCCGCGCGAAACGCCTTCATCACGGCCACCAAAACTTCCGGGAAGCAAAACCCGGTCATCAATCCCGCAGCCCCTGCCGCCAATTCTTCGAGCGCATACACGCCTCCCGAACCACCAAGGCACGCCACCGTGTCACCAGAAGCTTCGCGCACTCGACGAATCTTGCTGGGCGATGGCAACTCCTCCAGCTTGGCGTAGCGGACATTGGCATGCTTGTCAGCCAACCGTGCAATCATTGAAGGCGCTAGTGCAAACCCCAAGTGCACAGGGTCATCCTGTACGATGACCGGCACCTGAACTTCACTCGCCACGCTCTCGAAGAACTCCTCGATAGCTTCGGCACTAGTAGCGCCGATGGGCGGCGGTGGAACAAGCAGCGCAGCAGCACCCACTTCTACGAGGCTACGGCCCAACTCGATTGCTGTCACGGTCGACAGGTGACCCGCACCTGCCACAACAGGCAACTTACCCCGTGCAGCAGCGCAAAACTCCTGAACCACGGCCATCCTCTCCCGGTCGCTAAGGCGGAAGGCCTCTCCCATGGTTCCTGTGACTGCGAGCGCCGTGACCCCCTTGGCTAGCGCCCAATCCACTAGCCCCTCGATGTCTGAGTACGCGACCTCCTCACTCTCCTTGAATGGCGTCGGAAGAACCAGAGTAACGCCCGCGAGTCCCCGCTCAAGGCTATCCATCGCTACTATGTCTACCTCACCTCGGTACTAAACATAACAGTGCACTGGCCACCACCAAAAGCCATGCGGCCTACGTGCTCGCTCAAGCTCTACGCCGAGTCTCCCACCTCGTACTCCCGGCAACGACGCTGCGAAGACAACCAGCCCACCCCCGAGTGTCCACACCAGGCACCACAGAGCGCCAACCGCAATCCGACCAACCGACTGGCCCCTTCAAAAGTCGGCCGACCCCGACTCTTACGACTCCTTGCCTTCGTTCGTCACAAATAGTCCACAGCGCGAGTACCCACGCCAGCAATGCGACCGCCGCGCCATCAAGAGTGCTCGGAACCAACGTGATCCCACGCAGGCAGGTAGTGCCCGCCTATCGCCGCTGATCGGACCCTCGCGAAGACGCATCAAAATCCGTTCCTAGACTGCTGGACGGCACCGAGCCGTTACGCCAAGCAGCACCTTGTCTCGGCTCCATCGGCACAGACCGCCCGGCCGTCCGAACTCGACTACAACGAAAGCCACCCGCCCGTCCATGACGCGCTGGCCGATTCCCAATCACCATAACAGGCCTTCACCCAGCCTTTACGCAGGCACACCTCCACCCCACACTAGGCACCTCCTTCAACACCACATTTCAGTCAAGCCCGGCACCTGCGTGGCGCAAAACTCACACAACCATAGTCTCCTTGTCCGATGCGCGAACTATCTGGGTGCCAGCACCTCTCCAAAACGGCCGCAGTAGCACGCCAGATCGCCCTCGCGCAGCGGCCACATCCCAGCGTGGCTCTTCGTCCACAAGTCGTGCAGTCACCCTTCACAGGCCTAGCCCAATCACGGCCGAATCACTCACCCCAAGGCTTCAGGCCACATGGCGCGCGCCAATTACTCAGATATGCCACCCCTCACGAAAGCCAGGCGGCCCCTCACATACACCCGATCCACCAACTGAACCGCCTTAACGTCACTCACTGGGTTCTCGCTGACAACCACTACGTCGGCAATCTTCCCTTCCGCCAATGATCCCAACTCTGACCCTAGACCCAGCAAGTCCGCGGGGTTCTGTGTTAAACACCTCAGAGCGGCCCACTCATCGCGACACACACCCACGCGCATCATCATCTCCAACTCGGGCGCGATTTGGTCATGAGGCACCAACGGGCTCCCGGCGTCGGTCCCGAAGGCGATTGGCACTCCCGCCTCAGCGCATGCAACATTGCCCGCGAACCGCTCTGGATCGCGTACCGACCGCCGCCTCCGTTCCACGTCGGCTTCAGACATACCGTGTTCCAGCCCGTGCTCGGCCTGCAAAATAAGCGGAGAAAATGTCGTGACTATCCAAACCCCCCGGTCCACAAGCATCTTGACTGTATCTGGCGACACCGACCCCCCGTGCTCGACACAGTCGACGCCTGCCTCCACCACCCGGCGAATCGCAGCATCGAATGTGGCGTGCGCAGTAACCTTCAGTCCATCGCGGTGCGCTTCGTCCACGATCGCGGCGAGCTCGTCCTCAGTGAACTGTGGAAGGTCATGGGAGGCCATAATCTTGATCCAAGTAGCACCTGCCTTGGCCTGTTCCCTAACAGCTTTCCGGCAGTCATCTACACCATCGGCTTCGCGACAACACCACCATGTGTGGCCCCCGGTCATGGCGAGCGCCCTGCCGACGATATGGAGTCGCAGGTATGGTGCCACGCCCATATCGATCGCCATCTTTGCAAAAGGACCAGACTCATTCATGCCTAAGTCGCGCACAGTCGTCACTCCAGCAGCCAGGCAGCGCCGAACATTCGCCGCAGCCCGCCATGCTGCCAGCTCCTCGGCCTCGTCAGCCTGCTTGTGGAGTCCTGGGTCACCGATCGCCTTTCCATCCCACCCCAAATGCGCATGGCAATTTGCAAACCCGGGGAGAAGATACCGGCCAGAAACATCGACAACCTCCGCATCAGTCGGTGACGGCATTGAGGAAGCGATCGCGGCGATCCTCCCATCCTCGAGCAGCAAATCCCTTGGCACAATCTCTCTGCGTTCCAGATCGACGAGCAGCCCGCCTTTCAACTGTGTCTTCATCCACGCTTCTCCTAATTCCGCAATCCAAACGAACTTGCCGAACTGTCGCTACTCATCGCGGTACCAGGCAAATGGAACCCAGCGCCGATTGTCATACCGCTGCCGAGGAGCATTGCGCCACTCCTACTCTACTCTGTGCTCCCCCACACTGCATCGACGGCCGCACCCACTGCCTCGAGTGTCCCCGTGTCCATTTCTGAGTAGTTCCTACTCAGCATAATCCCTGTCGCCCCACCAGCCGCTGCAGCGGAGACCATCTCAAGCACGTCGGTGGCTCCCACCGGTCGCTCTACTCTCTCCACGCCGACGCCCAAGCCTGGATACACTGCCGCCTGGCCCTCGACTGCCGTCACGTACCTCCTCGTCTGCTCCTCGACGTACCTGGCACTAAAGCCAGCTCTCCCTAGCTCCTCGAACCCAGCTTCGTTGAGGCCAAGCACCTTGCAGAGGATCGGAGCCCACTCTGTCGGAGTTGCGTCACGCAGCACGGTGTTGCACAATCCGTTCAAATACTTCTGGAACCGCTCCCCCGCAGGGATGTTATACAGCACCGGCTTGATCCAGTCCGCATAGCCCCTCAACTCGCCCGGCTCGTGCTGCGCCTTCAGCCACGGGCTAAAGGTGTCTATCATCTGCCAAATGCCAAGCCCCACCTCATACTCGGGGCCGTGGAATTTGACCTGCCCTGCTATGTCACGGTATTGACTCTTATGCCCGTCAAGCCAGAAGGTCTCCCATTGCGCGATCTCAGGGTAGCGACTGAGAGTCCTTAGGAACTCGACGAAGTATCCGTCCGCCGGACGCTCCCCTCGTCTCGCAGCCGCGAAATAGGCGGTTAAAACACGGTATCCCTCGGCCGCCCGCTCGGCATCTACGTTGCGCCTGTGCGCCTCATCCCGACAGTATCGGCAAAAGCATGTCGCAGCGTCACTTGCCAGCAGGCTGGACAGCGGAGTCTCCCTCTCGATCCCCCACATCACTCCAGCCAGCTCATACTCAGACAGCCAGTTGTCGATCACCGCCGCCCACCAGGCTCGGTAGTCAGGATTTCGCATGCACGGTCGTCCAGTGCGTCGGCCGAACGCGTCCAGTTCCATTACCTGAACGAACCCAGGCTGCCAACGAGGTCTAATATTCGAATGGGCGGTCTCGCAGTAGTACGGGTACACCTTCATGCCGCGCTTGGCGGCAGCCGGTATCACATCGCCAAGAGTGTCAAATTCCCTATAAATGGGATCGGGCGCACCAAAGTGCTTCAGCGAGGTGGCCTCATAGTATCGATGATTGTACTTAAAGAACGCACCCCCCTGCAGCTCGTCTGGTTCGGCGACTCCGTGGTCAGGGAAGCCCGTCGTGGCACGGCCAGCGTTCCCGCGGCTCCAAGACAGGGCTGACACGCAAATAGCGGTGGCCCGGGCTACACGCTGCAACCGGTCTAGCGTGGCGTCCACGCCTTCGTCGACGAAGCTGATTGCGCCTACTTGCACACCGACAAATGCCTTCATTCACACTCCCACTTGAGGCCGATCTACGGCCACCTCGACCGCCAGCTGAGCACACCGCACGATCTCGAGCGTCCTGGCTTGGTCAGGAGGAATCCCCGCCACATGCGGTGTTAACACGACATTCGGACACCGCAAGAGTCTGCTGTCCGGTCTAATTGGTTCCCATCCGTACACATCGAGTCCCGCACCACCGAGGTGCTCGTTCTCAAGGCTCTCAGCAAGCGCCTCCTCGTCTATCAGTCTCCCGCGAGCGGTATTCACCAAAACCGTGCCGGGTGACATCAGACTGAACTCGCGTGCACCCAGAAGCGGGCCGTGCTCCTCATCGAAGCGAGTGTGAACGGTGAGAAACTCAGCCCACTTCAAAAGGTCATCCAACTCAAAGTGCCGCAGCTTCAGCTTGCGCTCCTCCGACTCTCCTAGGCGAGTCCGCTTGGTATAGCCAACGTCAGCGCCCAGCCCCACCAGGATCCTGGCTACGGCGCCGCCGATCGCCCCCAGGCCGACCACGCCTATCCGTGCGCCGAACAGCGGTCTAGCACCACTCAAGCCAACCCAGTTGAATCGATGAACTCGCTGACTTGTCAGTCGAGGCTCTTCCCTCGGACTTTGGGCCTCTGCTAGCATCGCGCGTCGAGCATCGTCTAACCTATGAGCGAGGGCGAGCAACAGTAGGACGGTATGCTCCGCTACCGCGGCGACATCAGCCGACGGCGCGATCTCTAGGCGGCAACCCAGTGCGTCCGCCACAGCCCTGCCACACTCCTGGGCCCCCCAGCGAGCTACGACAACTTCGCACTCGCTCGCGCCATCCCCTCTTCCCGTTGTGTTTGGCAAGCCCGTTGGCCCGAGAACACCCAGCACCCGCGTTGGCCTTTCCACCCCTCCCAGGTCTCGTGAGTATGACATAGTGACACGGCGCGCCATACATAGCCGCTCAACAACCGACAAATCCTCTGCTGGTGTGTTCCCGACAAATACCACACTCTCTCCCGCGCGCGCCTCCATGTCTCGCCGCCTACCCCGCCACGCCATCTACTGCCGTTCCGGGTCAATCACGCTTCACCACCTTCCCGCACGCTGTCTATCGTGCCCTCTTCCATCTCCACCTCAGCGATCTCAACCCACATTCGCTTTCCACCGGCCTTGCGAATCGCCTCCAGGACCAGCATAGTGTCCAAGTAATCTACCGCTGTGGGTAGCTCTGAGGGCCTCCCGGCTATGCTCTGTTCAAACTCATGCAACAGTTGTCCGGTCTCGAAGTGAAATTCATCGCCAGCCGGTAGACCCTGCCACTCGAGCGGCTCCACGTCCCTCTGGCTAGGGCGGGCAGTCCGCCACATTCCAGGCACCCTGGAACTGACAGCGAGATCGCCGAACGGATCCTCTTGGACAGCCACGCCATCGGAGAAGTCGGTACGCCAGCGGTACTCCATACGCCGGCTGCCTGCGGTCCAGGTTCCCAGGTAGGACGCGTACACTCCGCCTTCGAACTCAAGTATGGCAGCGACGCAAGAGTCGTGTCGGTATACGCTCGTCGACGGATTCCAGGAAGCCGCGCCCACCCGCACCACGCGTCGTTGATATGCATAGCGAAGCAAGTCCAAGTGGTGGATCGTCTGCTCTACCAGCATAGGATCATGCATCCACAAAGGAAAGTCGTTCAACTCAGGATGCCTTCCGTCGCGATTCGTGATATACGTAAAACTCCCAAACAGCAGCCTGCCAAGGCGCTCTTCGCGTACCGCACGCCGCAGCGCCTGCGCAGCCGCAACGTACCGGAAGTTCATACCAACACTCAGCTCGCCACCGAGTGCCAACGTCGAGTCCACGAGTTTCCGTGAATCCACATAGCTCTCCGTCAGTGGCTTCTCGCATAGGACTGGAATACCCCGGCGCACTGCCCACAGCACAGCATCCGCGTGGTTCGAGGGCGGCGAGGCCACGATCGCCGCGTCAATACCTATTCCAGGTGGCACCTCGTCCAGTGAAGCAACCTGCGGTACGTTACTGCCTCCTCGTCCTGCGGGGTCGACTACAAGGGAGACGTGGCTCGCATCGGACTCGTTGATGACCCGTTCCCACTGTCGGCCTCTTACCCCAATGCCGACTATTACAATTCCTATAGTCATTTCCGCCCCCACTCCATTCCTATGGAGACAACGTGGTCGTTGCCAGGACGACAACTTTCATGGTGCGCGTCCAGTACCTTCTCGCTCGGGGTCACCCCGACGAAACCCCGTTGGCGCAATGCTCCGCAGCGGCAACGCCAGCGGCCATCGCCTCCACGTGACTTACGTGAGTTCGTCCGGAATGCGGGCGGCGCAGCCAATGCCTGCTCATCTGCGCCGGTGAAGTGAGCCAGACCAAGGCAAACGTCGGGAGTGCTGGGGCACGTCTTGTTACACTTCGCAGAATAGCTAATAAGGTCCGCGTTGACCACTCTCGCGGCGTTAAAGTGCCCCTGTGGCTCCGGCATTCTCTTGCTCTCTCATAGGTGCGACACTCGGCCGGTCACCGTACCGGACAGTTCACGCACCAGCTTGTTGCCTTACATGCGCGGCGTTTCGAAGACGCGCCACGACAGACGAGGCTTCCATCAAGTGGATCAAGCCTCCTTCGCTCATACGCCCGAGGGCATCGAGGTGGGTTTGCTGCCGGCTCGATGCGCAAGCGTCTGAGACCAGGATGACTTCGTATCCGCGGTCAGCGGCATCGCGTGCAGTGAGTTCCACGCATCCATCCGTTACAACCCCACAGACCACTAGGGATTCGAGCTTCATGCGCCTCAAGACGTCGTCAAGATCAGTCGAGTTGAACGCGCTTGAGGAGCGCTTTGAGAACACCATCTCGTCTACTAGTGGGGCGACAGGTACGAGAAACTCATAGTCGCTCGCGTCTGGCAAGACGACTGCGGTAGAAGGATGCGGCATATAGGACCGACCAGCGTCACTGAAGTCAGACTTTAGGAATGCTGTTCTGATGTGGATGACTTCAGCCCCGGCTCGTCTGAATTCTGCCTGGAGGCGCACTACGCTGGGGATGGCCGCATCTATATTGGCCCATCGCTCGGCCAACAGGTTGTCCAAGCCAGCGGCCGATGCCAAGCGACCCATCCACCCGCCCTTGTCCGCCGCTAGGACTTGGACGTCCACCGTAAGCAAAGCGACTTGGCCAATGAGCCACGGCTGGAGCGGACGGCGCGGCGTTAACGCATAAAAGGGGTCGTGAAGTTCAGCTGGGGAGCGTGTAGTGTCGTCAGTACGGGCTTTTGCTGCACTATACGTGGCCGACTCTGCGGTCCCCGAAGTAGCTGGGACCGTTGTCGTTTGAGCGCGTGCCGAACCCATCGGAGTGTGGCCACCTTGGCTGCCACCTTTCATTCACAGGCACCTCCGCAGGAGATGATAATGGATCTCCACTGCCCGTGTCAACAGTCTACCGACGTGAAGGCCGCGACTAGACCCGAGTTCGACCGTGACCCTGCAGGGCGGGTCTGGCCCCTGCCCCGAGTTCGACAATAAGCGGGGTGTTCTGGCCCCATGCCTGGGCATGATTTGAGTTCGGAGAGCCCTCGTATAGGGGACTTTCCGCGCGAGCTGGCAGATACACGAGTGGTTGAGCCTTGGAGATGGCCATCGGTATATCCCATGGAAGTCTACCTGTGTGGCACCAGGCGCACCAGTAAGGGCGGCCTTGTGGTCGAGTACCTGCAAGCGGCCCACCACGTGAGGCGCGAGGGTAGTCCGCATCCTTATGACCGGGTCATCCACAAGTTTGGGCGCAAGGACCGGGGCAATCCTGAAGCGCTGCGGCGTCTGGTGGACCCGAGTTCGACAGTGACCTCTGTGCAGAGGGGCGCGTGGGTGAGATCAGCTTGAGTTCACCGAACGGGGCTGCGGCGGGAGCGGGCGTGTGCCTACGCGGCTTCGGGCTGGCGTGAACTCGAGGCGGCCCGGACCCGAATTGGAGTTGGCACCTGGAGAGCCTCAAACAATTGGGTCTGGGCGGAGGTAGGCTTGGAGGTCTGGGAGACCTGGCCGGCGGGGCCACTCAGGTCCACCAGCACCAGCCGCTGCAGCTCCCGGCGGATGCGACGCCAGGTCTGCTGGGTGCGGTTCTCGGCTACTCGGATCAGCAGCAGCCCCAGGAAACACAGCAGGACATGGGCCCGGATGCGGTCCTCCTTGCGGTGGAACATGGGCCGCAGCTCCAGTTCCTGCTTGAGGTCCCGCCAGCCCCGCTCCACCTGGAGCAGTTGGCGGTAACCCAGCGCCACCTCCTCGGTGCTGAGATGCTGGTCGCTGGTGTGGATCAGGTACTTGCCGTCCAGGCGCTCCTCCCGGGCGACCACTTCCCGGTTCAGGGCCAGCCGGCCGTCGGGCAGCTGGCGCACGTACTTCCCAAAACGCCGGCTGATGCGCAGAGCACAGGTGCGGCGCTGGTGGACGGCGGTCTGGTCGAGCTCCAGCAGGGCCTGCTCCAACTCCTGCAGCAGCAGCTCCCGCCGGGCTCGGTCGCGCTCCGCCTCCTCGGGGTTGCGGCAGATCAAGTACCGCTGCGCTTTCCGCCCCGAGCCCACCACCACCTCCTTCACCTCCAGGTTGTCCTTGAGCAGACGGTACCGCCCGGCGCGCGAGAGCGCTTCCTCCACCACCGGAACCCCAGAGCGCATGCGCTCGCCGATGATGTACTGGCCCCCGTCCTGGCGCAGCAGTTGCAGGTTCTCCTTGCTGCTCATGCCCCGGTCGGCCACCAGGACCACCCGGTCCAGCTTCCAGCCGTGCAGGTCCTGCTTCACCCGTTCCACGGTGGAGGCATCGGCGGTGTTGCCAGGGAACACCCAGCAACGCACCGGGATCCCCTCCTTGGTCACCGCCAGGCCGATCGCCACCTGGGCCCGGTCCGGCCGGCCGTCCCGGCTGTATCCGAAGCGGCGGAGGCCCTCCTCCTCATCCTCGCCCTCCATCTCGAAGTACGAGGAGGTGGTGTCGAAGAAGATCAGGTCCACCTCCAGCTGCAGCAACTCCGCCA
>JAKAVU010000053.1 GCA_021817185.1 bacterium | reverse complement strand
CCTCAGACTGCACTCGGGGGCCTCCCCAGGTTTGGACTCGACACCCAAAGCCTGCCAGGGGGCCCCTGCCTTTCTCATCTCGTACAGGGCTCCGGTCCTGCCGCGGAGTGCTGCACTTTTCGTGATCAGCTCATTGCACTATTCGTGATCCCCGACAACACAGGGCCGATTGCGCAAACTGCGGGCTCTACTGGCCGAGGTAAGCGATTTGGTCCCGGGGACTCCCCTCACGTCCTGGCAGCCGACCAGACCGAATGCTCGGTACCACGATGCCTTAGCCTTGGCAGAGATCGTATGGTCGGGGAGGGCGCTCGAGCAAGAGGCAGGCCGGGTGCGCCTCGACGGATTCTTAATTGACCTTTTCCAGGTGTTCGAGAACTTCGTCACGGCGACCCTGGGAGCGGCCCTGGAGAGGGTGGCTGGCCGTTGCCGAGCCCAGGATCGGTTCAGTCTCGACGAGGACGGGTCGATCGCCATCCGCCCCGATCTGGTGTGGCGAATAGGTGGCCGGACCGTGGGAGTGATCGATGCCAAGTACAAGGCAGAGACACCAGCGGGGTTTCCACAGGCGGACCTTTACCAGGCCCTAGCCTACGCCATCGCCTATGGTTTGCCTGATGTCCACCTGGTCTACGCTGCGGGAAACGCCGAGGCGAATAGTTGGCAGGTGCGGCACGCCCGTGTTCGTATCTCGGCTCACGCCCTCAACCTGGATACCACTTCCGACAACATCCTAGCCCAGGTCGCGGAGATCTCGAAGAAGATTGCGACCGCTTTGGCGGGTATGAGGGGTCATCACGGCGACGTAGGCTGGCCTGATGCCAGCCGACAGGGAGTGGCGTACGGGTAGCTGTTGGACTCTGACCGGCGGCACTGTCGCGAGAGTAGCCGTGCCACGGATGCGGTCCACGACACTCATAGAGCGTGCAGGTAAATGAAGCCAGGCCGCCGGCACAAATTGAAAACATCCACCTTGTGGATTGCCAATGGGCGGGGGGTGTCGTCCGCCGGGTGAACCACCGCCAAGTCGCCTCGGACAGTGTGAACTACTTGGCCCTCGGACCCCCACTCCCAGCCCAACCAGTCAGGAAAGCTCGCCACGGCAGCGGCTGCGGCCCGCTCTCGAGTCGCTTTCCATCGGTCCCTTGAGATGTTACCGTCGGTGAGCAAAGACATCAGGTCAGCGCCAAGGCGCCAGTCGAGCACCGGATGCAATGGGGCATTGCTGTAGTCCCGCAGGCAGCGGTGACACGACGTATCGCAGTTGTGGTCCTCAATCTGGTCCCAGTCCAGAATTAGCCTTCGGGCCGAGTCCAGTAGCGCCGCAAAGACGGCTGGGTCCTGGAATTGGTTCATGTAGCCGGCGCCGTTGGCAAGCGTGTCCGCTAAGAATACTTCGGGGAACAGCTGGCCTGATTCGTGGCGGCGCAGGTGGACGCCAGTCTCGATCTCATCTCGGGCGACGTCGAACAGTATGGCTGCAGCGTTACGAAGGGTATACGCCAGAGACAGCCACCCGGCCCGACGAGCGGTTGCGAGCAAGCGATCCAGGGGCGTGGTGACAGGCATGAAATGGGACCATCCCGGTGGCTGGGGCCAGGATGGACCGATCAGAAGCACGTCACTCATGACCGCGGCCCCCAACGAGACCAGGCGGGCGTCGCTGGCGTGGGCGGGTCGCTGGCCCGAGTTCAGAGGAGACGTGACAACCAGGCCCCGGCCCGACGGATCTCGGTTGAAAGCAAAGCCGCGATGGCCATTCTCATTAAGGTAGTAGAGCCGTGCGGATCCGGCCTGCACCGAGAAGCCCAACACCCGAAACGGCGTGAGATCGCCCGCTCGTCGGGCTTGAATCCTCGCTCTAGCTGCAGAGGACTGTCTCTCGACTAAGCCTTCGTAGGCGGGCGCGCGCTCCTTCCAATTCGCGCGGAAACCTGCGGGGGAGGCTACTTGCATGGACCGAAGTGCTGTCTCTGGTGCGTCGCAGTTGGTGCATGGGCCGGGGGACTGTTCGCTCACGCTATCGCAGGCATTGCACACGGACACCTCTCTGGTGATCCCGAGGGCGCCCGGCTCGTCATACCGAGGCGGTCCTTGGCGTTGTGGGATCAGCGCCACGCAGCCTGTGGAACGGTAGACACGCTTGTCCAGAATGATCTCGTTGCCAGGGGCAAATTCCGAGATAGCCAGCCGTAGCTCTCGGTCCACGGCGCCCTTCGGCGGCCAGGGCTGCGAGTGGCGAGGTTCGGTCGTATAGAGAGAGCGAACTTGAGTTGGAAAGCCGAACATCGGCAGCAGGCCGTGCTCAGCCAGCCGTTGCGATAAGTCAGGATGCTCGCCCGCCATTGCCGCCAGCTCGGAAACCCGTTGGGGAAGGTCCCGTACTACGCCCATAAGCTGGTCACGCGACTCGTCGCAGTGTGTGCCATTTAGAAGTGCATCGCAGAAGCCTTCAAGCTGGGGCTTAGCGGCGACCAATGCCGTCTCCACTTTCGGCGCCCAACGTGGCCAGTCCTGGGCCAGCCCGAAGTGCCCGTGGACGTTTCTTCCAAGCTCCGGAGCCACCGCCAAGGGCAGGGAGGCGAAGCCCAAGCGCAGGGCTTCATGCCGGAGCATGCGATGGAGGATAGTCGCCTGGGAGGTGCAAAGATAGGGTGGTGGGCTCGGAGCGGCGGTCATCTCCTCCGCGTGGCTGAAGTAGTACTCATCGTGGGCGCGGTTTCTCGCAACCGTCAGCACCACCGCAAGAGCAGCGCCACTTCGGCCGGCCCGGCCGGCTCGTTGCTGATAGTTCGCTCGACGTGGGGGCATGTTGGCCATGGTTACGGCTCTGAGCGAGCCGATGTCGACGCCCACCTCCATGGTGGTGGTGACGCTGAGGATGTCGACCCCACTGGGCTCGGCTGGCTCGCCTTCGAGAAACACTTCCTGGAAGTGAACCTGCCTCTTGACGGCGTCCTCACGTGACGTCTGGGCGGTGAGCTCCTCTGTCGCCAGCCGAGTGATAGGGTAGCCCGACTTCGCCATCCAGACGTAGTAGTCATCTGCCCCGGGAGCGGAAGTGAATGAGGGCGTGGTCAGAGGTGCCTGGCAGTGCACGCAGGTCTGGGCGGCTGGTTGCCGGTGCTGATAGTGGCAACGGGCACACTCCCAGACTTGGAGTTCAGCCGGCCGCAGCGCCAAGCGTTCGAGTCTGAGCAGCCAACTCTGGCAAGGGCCGCGGCGCCCATTCAGCTGCTCTTCTGCCCATCGCTCCAGCGCAAGCGGATCGCTAGCATGGCGCCGCGCGACGGTTGATAACCACCTCCGCAACTCTGCCGGCGGTCGCTGACCCGGTGTCGTGACCTGACGATTGTCGTTGTAGCGCCCACTTAAGCCAAGCACACGCAGGCACCCCTCGACCAGACTACGGGCGTGTTCGGGTGGCCATCCCGCGGGAGGGCTCACGTCTCCTTGGCGGGCCGTAAGAACTGCCAGTCCCAGGCTTTCGATGTCATGTCCGGAGGCGGCGAACAGAGACCGCCCGAGCTCCCTCCATAGAGAAGCGCGCAGCGCGTCGACCTCGCTGTTCATTCCGGAGGCCGGGGTGGGGTTCCCCTGCGACCAGTCGAAAAGGTCACCCCAGAATCCCGGTCCTGTCCAGCTTGGGCCGGCCGGATTGCGGCCTACGCCGAGAAGCCGAGCCCAGACCTCATCCCGGACCTCAACCAGAGGTACGATTCGCTGCCTCAGGTCGGCTAGAAGGCGTGTCAGGGCCAGCTGCTCTGAGGCCGACGCACCCGGGGCGAAAGCGAGCCGAAGTGTCCGGATCGACTCTGAGCCGCGCGCTACTACCAGGGCATCCCAGTCGGATGATGCCACGGGAGCGCCGCGCTTAAGCCGGTCTGCCAGATCCAGTAGCCCGTCGGATCGAGCCGGAGCACTCATGGCCACCTCCGCGACCACCTGACGGACGGCGTCTCGGTGATGGGCCAGGTCGATGTCAGCAGCCAGTCGAGCCGCCTCTTGGCGGGAGTCGGAAAATACAACTGCCTTTGCCGCGCTGCCCGGCGCATATATGGTCCGCAGGAGATGTTCGTTTAGTAGCTGAACCGCCCGGCTCGCAGCGACCGTCCCCCTGCGGAGGGGAGAGCGAGTCCGACGAGGGCTGGTGATCGGCTCGCGCTGCTGGTGGCCATCGACGAACCGGGGTCCAGCCTCCCAGTCGTCGCCACACTTGGGGCATTGAACGGGGAGCGGCGGAATGCTCGAAAGCAGTGGGCTCGAGGGGCTGGCGAAGAATACCCACGCATTGGGTTGAACACCTTGAGGCGGGGCTACGCGCCCAGAGGTGCTCTCGAAGTGGCACGGCCGCCACTGAAAAGCCACGCCCTCACGCTCCCATCTAAGATCCACCGGTTCTGCTGTTCCGGCTACTGGCCACAGAATCCGGTAGTTGTCTAAGGACCTGCGCGTGATCCAGGCATCAGGGCTGCCTTCGAGATCCGGAAACTCCGGAACCAAGTACTCGTCGGGTGAGTTCTGGTCAGGTATGGAGCGGTATCCACCCAGGAGCGACTCTCCACAGGTCTGGCAGATCCACAAGTCCAGGCAGCGGGCACCACAGTCGCAACGGATTCTGGGCTCAAGGTAGAGTTTGCCCAACCGCCGCTCTTCGTGGCGGAAATGCCCGCTCAGGGCCGAGCAGCTTGGATCAGTGCACGCCCACCATCCAGCGAGAGTGCGAAAAAACAGATGCGCTCTAATGGGAAGGCGTTCCCCCTCGCTTGCGCTGGCCAAGTACTCCAGGGCTCCGGCTAGTGCCGACTCTCGGTCAGCAGGATCCAACGTCGGGAACAGCCGCTCAGCGACCGTGCTTGCCGAGGTTGGCAGAGCGCCGCCGCGAGCCTGGGTGCAGGCGGAAAGCAGATGGGATCTGAGTCCCACCAGTTCACTGCCTGGCTGCTGGAGTGGCCGGCGACTCAAGGACATAGTGTCTAGCAGTCGGCGTCCGACTTCTGCCGTCGCTACCGCGGTCGACTCTGGCAGTTGGCCGCTGGGCTGCGGCCAGCCAGACTGATGTCCCTCTACGAGCGCGAACTTGGCGCGATCCGGCCCGAAGAACTCCTGCGCGAAGGCGGCCGCCTGCGCGGGGTCCTCTCCTAATGACGCTGACGCAGCCAGGATGCGGAGCTGTGGCGATCCCGGCTCCAGCTCGAGCCGATGGCATAGCCTTCGGATGAGCAACGCGACCTCGGTCCCCGCTGTGCCTGAGTACGTGTGGAGTTCGTCCACCAGGAGATAGAAGCGGGCTGCAGGCGATCGAAGATATGCGGCGGTCTGGGCAAAGATGGAGTCCTCCTCGGGTCGGGTCAACATCACGTTGAGCATCGAGTAGTTGGTAATGAGAATGTCAGGCGCTGAATGACTCATATCCGGGCGGGTTAGCATCTCAGCTCCCAGGGGCCTCGGGATGTGCCCTATGACGGCGTCGTGGCCTGCCGACTGGGCCTCGACAACGCCTTGCGAGCGCTCGTCCAAGTCGCGGAGGGCGGACAGAACACTCCGCTCGGAAGGAGTCTGGCTGGTGTAGCGCCCGAAATAGAAACGATGCCCTTGGCGATGCCGGTCGAGCCACTGCAACTGGGTGGGCGAGTTCAAGAGACGTCGTAGTCGGCCCATCTGATCCTCGACCAGGGCGTTCATGGGGTAGAGAATCAGACCGCGCATGCCGGGAGGATGCCCCGACTCGCTTTGACGTTGTGGGACATAGCGAGTGCTATCTCGCCACCACGCGACCGGCTGCGAGGTCTGCGCTGGCCAGCTCTGAGATTCGGCTAGGAGGTGAAGAATCACCGGTAGGAGCAATGCTTCTGTCTTACCGGACCCGGTGCCGGACGCGAGCAGTACGTGCCGGCCGCGAAGATGTTGTTCTAGTGCTTCTACCTGGTGGACGTACAGCTTCCGATCGCCCAGCAGCGGCCGAAAGAAGTCGGCCACTTCCCGATTCAAGCCGAGCCGGTCTGCGACCTGGGATAGCGTCTCTTCGGAGCTGCTGAAACCGGGTACCGGCTCCAAGATCACATCCGCACTAAGCTGGCCCTCTTGCAGTAAGCTGACCTGCTCTCGGGCAACGGCGCCGTCTGCCGCGGCGCACTCTGAGGCATAGTACCGGCGGTAGGCCGCTTCGAGGTAGCGTCGCAGTACCAGCGGGTTGGTTTCGCTTGAATTGCTCACGGACTTGATACTGACAAGGTGGCTAGCGAGGGCAAACACAGGATACGTCCAACTTCGCCGGCGAGTGGCCCATCGACATTCACATACTCGAGTGCACCGGAACGGTTGAGTCTAGGGAGCCGTCCCGACTGCAACGTCAGTGCGCGCGCCAGGAGTGGGGGGAGCGGGGCCATCTGGTCGACGGCCATCGTCATTGTTTCGAGGTTAAAGGTGACCGGCGCTAGCGGCATGGGGTTTAGATAGGGTGCGTACTCGCGCACTGGGATTCGGTACCACTGGTCGTGGGTGCGCACGTAATAGGCGTGGCGGCGTGGTTCGTCAACTTTCCACCATCCTGGCTGGAAAAGGCCCTCCCCCCAGCGGAATCGGCGGGCCTTCACATCGAACCAAAAGCGAGGCAACGTCGGAGGGGGTGCTTCGGGGAGGCCGCACGATTCCAGGGTCGCGACCCCAACGCGGTGGAGGAGGTCGCGGCCGGACTGGACTTGGAACTCTACCTTTGCCTCTTCGCAAAAGCTTTGGATCTGACCTAGGTCGGCCTCAAGCAGCCACGTAGCGGGACCGTTTCGTTGTTCGACGGGTGGGTGCAGGTAGACGTCGTGGGACTCGGAGGCCGCCAGCGCGTCGAGCTGGGAGTACCACATACTGCGGCGCGCTCCTGTCAGCAGCGCGCTGCCCGAGGCGCGCGGCAGCAAGATGGCGCATGGAGGAGCGCAAGAGAAGCGGTTTTCCTCCCAGTCAAATTCCACGTGGCCCAGGTCTGACAGGGTGCGAGCAGCCGAGTTGGGCTCCAGCCCCAGACCAGAGCAGGTGTCGCACCAGAGGTGCCAGCTACCCTGGCCTTGCTCGGAGGCCCAACGAAGTAGCCAGTCATGCGGCGTCATGGCACGGCTCGTGCTAGCTCGACGAGCGCTCGCCAACTGGCGCGGGCAGCTCCACTTCGATTGGGGGCTGACCGCAGGTCCGGGTCGGGGCCGAAACTCAGGACCAGGTCGGCGCCCTGCGCATCCAGCCCTGCGGGGTCACCGACGGTCCATTCCTCTACCTGCTCCAGTTGCGGGCAGAGAACCCACAGGACGCCGTCGCTCGGTACTTCCCAACGGACAGCTCCCTTCAGGCCAAGATCGCTGAGCCAACTGGGTCGCCCGGAGAAGTGGTGCCAGCGCGAGTGGCCGAGTCTGTCAATGGTCATCACGGGGGCGTGGGATCCCCGGACTATTGGCAAGTTCATCGCCGGCGGAGGGGTGAGGATGGGTCCGCAGAGGGCAGTGTGCGGGGCAGAGAGCTGACGCCGGGCGCCTAACATCATGCTCTCTGAACGGCTCAAGTCATAACCGATCGTCCCATAGACGGGAACTTCGAGACTCTGGCTGACCACCTCGAAACGGCGGGTGAACAACCCGTCGCCGACCACCACATGGTGCCACCCGACGTTCATCGGCTCGAGCCTTAGAGCACCGTTTCGGCCGAGTTGGCCAATCTGTACCCCATCCAACCTAACCGGGAATTCTTCATCGAGCTCGCCTGCGGTAAGGCAAGGGCCGGGGCCTTCTAGGAAGGTTGCGTCGTCGAACCGGAGCCCACCCGTTAGCGATATGATCCCGGACCCAGTAGTTGAGGTCTGGCTGCTGCGCAGGCTGGCGGGCAGACTGTCAGCCGGCAGGTCGCGATGGACGATCCAGATCTTGGAGCCCGGGATCGCTTGTCCGGGGGTGGATGAGAGCCACGGGGGGGTAGGCCGGGCCCGGCTCAACACCCACACGCGCTCGGCGGCTGTCGAGTTCGCAAGCCACAGCCCGCGCCATCCGTGTTGTTCCCCTTCGCTGAGTTGGAACAGTAACACATCGTCACTCAGGTTCAACAAGACGGTGGGGCCGCCTCGGGCTGCCGGTAGGCGGATTACCCCGCGCTGGCTGTCGACCCACTGCCATGGGAGCTCTAGTTCACTTCCAGGGGAGAGCCTTACGGCCTGTCCGGCGAGGTGGAGATCCAATGGCTCTGAACTGGCAGTGGACAGGTGCAGTGCAAGCGGCGATGGGTGGAGGCGGAGCTGGGCGCGCCACGCCCGCTTTCCCTCTGCCTCGAGCTGACTTCCGTCCCAATGTCGGTACGCGATGAGAATGGCCGCTCGCACCCGATCTGCGAATTGGTCCTGCCAGATAAGCTCCTGGGCGTGTTGGGTTAGCTGGTAGCGTCCACTCCAGTGGCGCAGGAGCTGAAGGGCGTCCAGTCCGGGGGAGAGTTGCCGAACCCGCTCGTCGAAGAATTGAGACAGGATCTGGCGATCCCGGAGCCTAAAGACTGTCTGGGAGACCGGGTAGCCAACGTACGGTGGCGATGGGTGTAGGGGCAGAATCAACCGACCCCGGCGACCTGCTTGGTCTTCCGCCAACCACTCCTCCAGCTGACGGAACAGGACGCTCACATAGTGCATCCCTTCCACCTCCCCTCCCGGGGGTAGGCGCAGCAGCTCGCGGAGTCTGGGGTAGTAGGCGTGGGTGGAACGCTCGTGGTCGGGGCTCATGCGCGAAGCCGCCAGCACTAAAGTGGCCAAGAATGGGAGAAATGGCGGAGCCGCTCTGGGTCTGCTCGCCTGGCGGAAGGCAGCGCCGGAGTCCACCATGTGCTTGAACCCATCCAGGGGGGAGATGCGGTGTTCGCGGCGGACCGCGTTAACGAGATCCTTGGGAGCATCCTCAGAGTTGACTTGCGCGCGAACCGCCGCCGCGCGGAGCGCCTCATCGTCGCAGGCGAGCAGCACCGGGGTTGCCCCCTGACAGGGGAGGAGTTCCTCCAGCAGGCTTTCGGTCCACACCCGATTGTCAGCCAACTTGCACTTGCAGGAGCATGCGCCACAGAGTCTGTGAGTAGCACTGTGCGGCGCGGTCCGACGCACCTCCGGCAGACGCGCGGGAACTAAGACCTGAAGGCCGATGTCGACGCCGCCTCATGCCCCGAGATTACCCATTACCGATTTCAAACGGACCGCCTTGGCGGGCGACTGAACGAACCAGTTTCATCGCCGAAACAGGTGGTCCATGTGCCACTCCAACTGGGCCGGAGACGGCCTGTCCCCCGCCGCGACCGGAAGGATCGGAACCTGGCCCTGCAGCGCCCGGTACTCCGCCCCGTTCTGGAACTCCAGTTGCAGCCGGGGGCTGGCCTGGATCTGGAGCGTTGTGGGGTGGAGTCCGAGGTATCCCAAGTCGAAGAGCTGGTGGACATCGGAGCGGAGCAGAAGGCCGTTGCTCACCGCGTGGCTACCGCCCTTGGCGGCCGGGCGGATGTGGCAGGCCTCGAGCGTGGGCAGGACGCGCTCCCTGGTGAAGGCGCAGCGGCGCTGGTAGGCAGTGGCCACCAGGGCGGCGAAGGCGCCCTGTCCCCGGCGTTGCCGGGACCACCCTTCCGTGAATTGCACCGGGGCCTCCTCCCGGTGCTCTCCCGCGGGCAGCGGTGCCCCCGACAGTCGCTCCAGCACCTGTTCCCAGAGCTCCCGGCCCACGCCGACGTCGGGGTCGTAGCCCTTCCCCTGGACTATGTTGCGCTCCCAATCGGAAGGTTCGGGAATCCAGTCATCGCGGGGGAACATCGTGAGGGAGCGCAGCATGATGCAGCCCAGCTCCTCGGACTCCAGGACCGGCTCCCCGTGGCGCAGGGAGTGCAGGCGCTTCAGGAACTCCTCGTAGGTGGGGGCGCCGTTGCCCTCCTTGAAGAACTTCCAGGCGAGGTGCACCGGCAGCTTGGTGAAGCCCTCGAACCAGCCCATCCCGCAGATGGCGCGCTCGGGGTAGTGGAGCTTGAAGAGGAAGGGGTCGCCCTCGGAGAGGGCGCGGAACTCGGACTGGGAGCGGGGCCGCCAGAAGTTGACCTCCTCCAGCTCCTGGTG
Source organism: bacterium (assembly GCA_021817185.1). The sequence goes on along the minus strand of JAKAVU010000053.1, from coordinate 1,710 downwards.
CTGGGCGAGGTAGCGGTACCAGTCCCGGTGGGTGAGGCCCACGTAGAGGCGCATCGGGGGGAGTGTAGGTGAGATGGGCCGGATCTGGGAACTCCGGGCGGGGGCGGGCTTTGGTCCTGCCCTGAAGCCCCCCACCCGCCGCAACCTGCCCTGGGCCGCGGCTGTCCTTCGGCCAGTCGCGACCCCGGGCCGGGGGGGTGGGCTCATGCCTCCCCGCGACCCCGGGCCTGCGGTGAGCCGCCCCACTTCCAGCCGCGACCCCGGGCCGGGGGGGAGATGCCCCGCTTCCGGTGGCGACCCCGGGCCTTGGGGTGAGTGGGGATTCGCCCCACCCGCGACCCCGGGCCTCGGGGTGAGCCGCGCTTCTTCCGGCGGCTCGGCCGGCGTGGGCTCAGCTGAGAAGGCGGGCCACGGCGGGGACCCCCGAAAACGCCCCGGCGATCAGCTGGTATCCCGTGGCATTGGGATGGATGTTGAGGGGTGAGTAGTCGCACATCCAGGTGAGAGCGCAGATCTCGGCGACGTCCAGGGGCACTGTCGTGCCCGCGTAGGGCACGGGGGTCGTGCTGAAGGTCTGGAAGGCCGACTGGACGTCCGCCACCGGGTCCCCGGCCCCCCCGTACACCCCCTCCAGCAGCTGGTTGAAGGCCCCCGTGACGGCCAGCGACTCCGCGGCCAGGGTGGTCCCGCCGGGGAGGAGGTAGGCGGCCAGGAAGGGGTCGTAGTAGTTCATGCCCACGATCGGCACCCCCATCCCGGCGGCACCCCTGAGGGCGGTGAGGATCGTCGGCAGCTGCCTTGCCACCTCGGCCAACCCCTGTTGAACGCAGCTCTGGCTGACGCTGCCCGAACTCTGGACGCAGCCGTCCACGTTGTTGGCCCCGATGTCGATGGTGATGAGCGCCACCTGGCCCCGGTGCTGCGCCAGGAAGCGGACGGCGCGGGCCAGCTGGGGCGCGCCCCCAGCGTAGCAGGGGCTGCCAACCCCACTCAGCATGGAGGAGGTGGTCTCCCCCGGGCAGCTGAGATTGACCGCCTCAAGGTTGGGATGGTCGCTCCGCAGCCCGTGGTAGAGGTCGCAGGCGTACCCGTACTGGAAGCCGCAGGTTTGGACGCTTCCAGCATCCTGCGGCTGGTACCCGGCGGCCAGGGAGTCCCCCAGGGCGAGGTAGTAGCTCGGGGCGGCCGCCGAGCCGGGCCGGCCCGCGGCGCTGGCCACCTCCGGCACCGCCGCCAGCAGCAGCCCGACAAGGGCCGCGATCCCGAGACGCCAGGTCCATCTCTCCATGACCTTCCCCCTGGGCACCTGCTCCGCCGTCCCGGCAGGGAATATACTCCCGGCCCCCTCATTTGGGAGTGGCCTTTGGGGCCGGGACGCGCGGACGGCCCTCCCGGGGCCGCCCGGAGGACCAGGATGGGGGTGGACCAGCTCCCCGATCTCGCCGACCTCTTCGCCGCCAGCACCGGGCGGGCCAGCAGCTCCCGCGAGTACCGCTCGGTGCTGCGCTCCTTCGCCGCCTTCGCCACCGAGGGGGGCGCGGGCTTGCCGGATCAGCTCTCCCCCACCCTCCTCCTCCACTACCAGGCGCAGCTCGCCCAGCTGGCACCCAGCACCCGCCACCACCGCCTCCTCCTGGTGCGCCAGTTCCTCCGCTACCTGGAGCGCTCCGGCCTCTGCCAGCGGGGGCTGCCCGAGGTCCTCCGCATCCA
>JAKAVU010000052.1 GCA_021817185.1 bacterium | reverse complement strand
GCCGCCGCCTGCAGGGCGTCGTTGGTGATGGTGACCCGGTGGTGTTGTTCGTAGAGAGACTTCACCCCCGAGAGGATCTCCACCGTCTCCTCCAGCTTCGGCTCGTCGACGTAGACGGGCTGGAAGCGACGCTCCAGCGCCGCATCCTTCTCGATGTACTTGCGGTACTCGTTCAAGGTGGTGGCGCCGATGCACTGGATCTCACCGCGAGCCAGGGCCGGCTTGAGGATGTTGGCGGCGTCGATGGCCCCCTCGGCGGCGCCGGCGCCCACCAGGGTGTGCAGCTCGTCGATGAACAGCACGACCTCCTTCGATGAGCGGATCTCATCGAGGATCTTCTTGAGTCGCTCCTCGAACTCGCCACGGTACTTCGTCCCGGCCACCAGCGCCCCCATGTCGAGGGTGAGCACCCGCTTGTTGGCCAGGGAGTCGGGGATCTCCTTGTGCACTATCGCCTGGGCGAGCCCCTCGGCGATGGCGGTCTTGCCGACCCCAGGCTCACCGATCAGGGCGGGGTTGTTCTTGGTGCGGCGGGAGAGGATCTGCACCACGCGCTCGATCTCCTTCTCCCGGCCAATCACCGGGTCGAGCTGATCCTTCTCGGCGAGCTCGGTGAGGTCGCGGCAGAACTGATCGAGCAGGGGCGTCTTGGTGGTCTTCTTGTGCTCGGAGCGAGGCTCGTCCTCCAGGCCCTGGTCGCGCAGCTGGGAGTCCAGCTCCTGGCGCACCTTCTCCAGGGTTGCCCCGAGATCCTCGAGCACGTGGGCGGCGATCCCCTCCCCCTCGATCAGAAGACCGAGCAGGAGGTGTTCCGTGCCCACGTAGGTGTTGTTCATCCGCTTGGCCTCTTCGAAGGCGATCTCGATCACCTTCTTGACCCGGGAGGTGGGGATGATCTGCTGCACGATGATCCGCTCGTTGCGCCCCAAGACCGACTCGATCGTGGTCCGGACCTTGTCGATCTCCACGCCGAGGTTGCCCAGCACCTTGGCCGCCAGGCCGTCGCCCTCACGCAGCAACCCCAGCAGCAGGTGCTCGGTGCCGATGTAGGAGTGATGGGACTTCTCGGCCTCGTCTTGGGCCAGGGTCAGGACCTTCTTGGCCTTCTCGGTGAATCGCTCAAAGGGATACAAGCGTCATCTCCTCGACCCCTGGGGGGGCAACGTCCACCAGCCGGTGCTGGAGGACCTGTGATGGGACGGGTCTCGGGCTCATTTGGACTCTGATCACTCTCGCATTATGCCCAATCCCGAGGGGGCGAACCCCCGGGGCCCCTCGCTGGCTCGTTCCCACGATCATCGCCAGGCTCATGCTTGGCGGGCGTCTGAAGTCGGCAGCCGCCTGGATCAGCCCGTCGGCTCATCTCCCAGCACCAGCGCCACCTGCTCCTCCAGCTGGAGGTGGACCACACCCAGCCGCCGCAGGATCTCGGCTGCGCGCCCCGAACTGGGTCGGGAGATGGCCACCAGGAGGTCACCGGTCTCCAGCCAGCGCGCTTCGGCACCAGCCCTGAGGCGAGCCATGGTCAGGGCGCTGAGTAGCTCTTCATCTGGTTCCAGGGAACCGCCGTCTCGGTCCGGGCCATCGCGGTCAGGCGCGACCGGGAGCCCTGCCCGAGCCCGGCTGAGGTCTATCCCCAGTCCTGCCAGAACGTGGGCCGCTCCCCCCTCAGCCTGACGGAGCAGGCCGAAGAGGAGATGGTCGGTCCCGACCCGAGGCGCGCGCTGCCTGGTCGCCTCCTCCTCGGCCAGCGCCAGAGCGCTGCGGGCTGCCGCTCCCACCCTGGGCGGAAGCAGGGCGGCCATGAGCGAGGAATAGGCGACTCCGGTGGGCATCGGCTCCGCCCGGCTGCGCCCGCCCGCCCGATGCAGCTGGTCATGCAGCCTCTGCAGCAGATCCCAGGGGTCCTGACCAAGATCCGCCTCGTCCAAGCCAACTGCCAGGCGGTCGCCACCGATGCTGGCGATCTCCAGTCGCACCCGTTCCAGGGTTGCCCCCAGCTCCTCAAGCACGTGGGCGGCCAATCCCTGTCGCTCGAGTATCAGCCCGAGCAGAAGGTGCTCGGTACCCACGTAGGTCTTGTTCATCCGCTCGGACTCTTCGAAGGCGATCTCGATCACCTTCTTGACCCGGGAGGTGGGGATGATCTGCTGCACGATGACTCGCTCGTTGCGCCCCAGGGCCGACTCGATCGTGGTCCGTACCTTGTCGATCTCCAAGCCGAGGTTGCCCAGCACCTTGGCCGCCAGCCCGTCACCCTCACGCAGCAGCCCTAGCAGCAGGTGCTCGGTCCCGATATAGGAGTGATGCGACTTCTCGGCCTCGTCACGGGCCAGGGCCAGTGCCCTCCTGGCCCGGCCGGTGAATCGCTCAAGGGGATACATGGCGCCTCCGGCAAGCCTGGGACACCGTCCATCATGACACCAAACCCGGCCCCCGCCCCGCCCAGCGAGATTGCCACCAGAACTCCGGACGGGCGGCTGACCGCGGCGGTCAGCTACCGCCGCCCGGCCCGGCTATTCGACGGGGGGCTCACCCTCGGCATTCGTCTCTGAGACCGCTGCCTCCGCATCCGGGTCAGTCTCAGCCACAGGCGCTTCCGGTGATTCGGCTACTTCCCCTGCCTCTGCCTCGGGCTCGGCGGTTGGCCCTGCCTCGACCGGAGCCTCGCGCGACTCCTCAGTCACCGCCGGGGAAACTTCCACCCCGGGCTCCTCGGCCGCCGTCCGGTCCTCGACCTCGTCAGGCTCGTAGTCGGCAGCCGCCGAGTAGGACGACTCTGCCTGGTCATCGTCGGCCGGCAGGTGGTCTGGGCGGGGCAGCAGCTGGCGGTAGGAGAGCGAGATGCGCCGCCGACCGCGATCGGCCTGGAGGACCACGACCCGGATGTTGTCCCCCACCCTCAGCACGTCCTCGGTCCGCTCGACATGCTCCCAGGAGAGTTCACTGATGTGCAGCAGCCCCTCCACCCCATCGGCGATCTGCAGGAAGGCGCCGTACTTCTTGGTCTTGGTGACCTGCCCCTCGATGATGGTTCCCGGGGGGAAGCGGGCCTCGATGCTGTCCCAGGGATCCTCGCTCATCTGCCGCAACGACAGGGAAATCCGCGATAGCTCGGGGTCCAGCTTGATCACCTTGACGGTGACCTCGTCGCCGACCGCCAGCATGTCCGACACGTTGCTGACACGGTCCCAACTCAGCTCGCTGATGTGGATCAGACCGTCGGCGCCGCCCAGGTTGATGAAGGCCCCATACGAGGTCAGGCCACTCACCCGGCCGGTGATGACATCGCCCACGGAGAGACGCTCGAACAGCTCCTCGCGCTGGCGGGCACGGTCCTCGTCCTGAGCCGCCCGCTGGCTGACGATCAGCCGGTTGCGCTTGCGGTTGACCTCCAGGATCTTGACCATGATCCGCTCGCCCACCAAGTCCAAGAGGTTGCCGGAATGAGTCCGCGCCACCTGGGAGCTGGGCAGAAAGCCCCTGAGGCCCATGATGTTCACGATCAGGCCGCCCTTGTTCTGCTCCTTGACCTCGGCCTCGACCCCCTCGCCGGTGCTCTCCTTCTCCGCGGCCTTGGCCCAGATACCCTCCGCACGAGCGCGGCGGAGGCTGAGCACCACGTTCCCGTCCTCGTTCTCGGACTGCAGTACGTAGACCTTGATGCGGTCGCCGGGGTTGAGGATCACCGGCTCCTCCGCGCGTCCGGTCAACTCCCGGTTGGAGATGACACCCTCGGACTTGGCTCCGATGTCAACCAGAACCTCGTCCGGGTCGACGCGCACGACCGTGCCGTCAACGATGTCGCCGTAGGTCAGGGTGCGGATCGAGTCCGCGCTGATGCGGAGGTACTCCTCCATGGAGCTGAACGTCGTCTGCTCCTCGATGGCGGTGTCGGTGGCGAGCTCGGCCAACGGGCTAATGGATCCTCCGATCTTGGAAACGTGGCGCCGACACAAGGCGCTCTGGTGCGGGCGAGAGTATATCAGTGCGGGATGCGAGATCCCGCCGCACCTCTCGCTGCTGCTCCGCCAGCTTACCGCGGCAGCCTTGGTGCGTGCCCGGCCCTCCTGGTTGCTGCCAAACTGGACGTCAGCGGCCCGGCCGCACCCACCGTCTGGTCCCACAGGAGTCCACCCCATGGCATCAAACCCGCCCCGCGACGTCTACGAGTACCGGGAGGTGGAGAGCCTCGACGAGGTCAATCGGCTGTCCCAGGAGGAGGGATTCGACCTCCTGCAGGCGCTGTCGACCCCGCAGGGCTTGCGCTACATCGTCCGCCGTCAGCAGCAGCCCTCCGAGGTGAGGCGGGCGGGCTTCTCCATTCCCCCGCGCGGGTGACGCGGGATTCGGGTGAGCCGCCACCGGTGTGACGGTCTGACCAACAATGGCATCGACGGCAGCGGCGCCGTCACCCCCATGTGCAGTCGGACCGGCCACGGGCTGGAGCCGGCCCCGCTGCCCGCTACAGGCCGGCTGCCTGCGGGGTCCCCTCCTCCACCTGCTGGATCAGCTCGTCCATCTCGGCGCGGTCCATGGATTCCACCTCGATCAGGTGATCGGCCAACGCCTGCAGCGTTCCCCGCCGCAGCGTTAGCACCTTCTTGGCGGTGAGGTAGGCGTTGTCGACGAGGGAGTGCACCTCCTGGTCGATCTCCCCGGCCACCTCCTCGGAGTAGTTGCGCTGCTCCCCGAGATCCCGGCCCAGGAACACCAGCTCCTCCTTGGTCCCGAACGCCAAGGGACCCAGCTTCTCGCTCATCCCCCACTCCGTCACCATGCGCCGCGCCAACTTGGTCGCCTTGCCGATGTCATCAGAGGCGCCGGTGGTGATGTTGGCGTCCCCGAGGAGGATCTCCTCCGCCACCCGGCCCCCGAGAATTCCCGCCAGCTGGTCGGTCAACTCCGACTTGCTGACCAGGACCTTGTCGTGCTCCGGCAACTGCATGGTCCAGCCCAGGGCCATCCCGCGGCTGACGATGCTGATCTTGTAGGGGGGGTCGCAGTGCGGCAGGCTGCGCATGACCAGCGCGTGCCCCATCTCGTGGTAGGCGATCACCAGCTTCTCCTCGTCGGAGATCCGGCGGGACTTTCGCTCCGGCCCCGCGATCACCCGGGCGATCGCCTCCTCCAGCTCCTTCATCCCGATGACCTTGCGGTTCTGCCGGGCGGAGAGGATGGCCGCCTCGTTGATCAGGTTGGCCAGGTCGGCCCCGCTGAAGCCCACCGTCTGCTTGGCCAGGGTGTTGAGGTCAACCTCGGTGTCGAGCGGCTTGTTGCGGGCGTGCACCTTCAGGATCGCCTCCCGACCGCGGATGTCCGGGCGGTCCAGGGTCACATGGCGGTCGAAGCGGCCCGGGCGCAGCAGCGCCGGGTCCAGCACGTCGGGGCGGTTGGTGGCCGCGATGACGATCACGTGGGTGTTGGTTTCGAAGCCGTCCATCTCCACCAGGAGCTGGTTCAGGGTCTGTTCACGCTCGTCATGACCACCGCCAAGGCCGGCCCCGCGCTGGCGGCCCACGGCATCGATCTCATCGACGAAGACGATGCAGGGGCTGTTCTTCTTGGCCTGGTCGAACAGATCGCGCACCCGCGACGCCCCCACCCCGACGAACATCTCGACGAACTCCGAACCCGAGATGCTGAAGAACGGCACCCCGGCCTCCCCGGCCACCGCCTTGCTGAGCAGGGTCTTGCCCGCCCCCGGAGGGCCGACCATGAGAACGCCCTTGGGGATGCGCGCCCCCAGGGAGGTGAAGCGGTCTGGGTACTTGAGGAACTCCACGATCTCGCCGAGCTCCTGCTTGGCCTCGTCCACCCCGGCGACGTCGCCGAAGGTGACCTGGGGCTTGTCGCCGGCAACCATCCGGGCGCGGCTGCGTCCGAACGACATCGCCTGGCTGTTGCCGCTCTGGCTCTGCCTGAGCATGAACCACAGGAAGCCCAGGATCACCAAGACCAGCACGATCTGGGGCAAGAAGTCGATCAGGAACACGTTGTTGTTGGCATTCTGTTCGGTCCAATTGGTGAAGCCGTACTTGGCGAAGAAGGTCTCGGTGCCGGTCCCATCCAGGACTGTCTGGTACTCCTTGCCGGTGGTGGTCCACCAATCCACCGGAGAGCTCTGGTTCTGCACCTCCGCCCGGTGGTGCGGGTCAGAGCTGATTATGACCGCCCCCGCGGGAACTGGCTTACCCTCCTGCTGGAGCTGGTAGTTCTGCAGCGCCTGCTGGAGGGTTCCGGTCGGAGCGGTGGGGATGGTTGGTCCGGGCGCCATATGCCAGGCGATCAGGGCGATCGCAAGGATGGCGGCAAAGATCACCACATAGGCCACCGCGCGGCGTTGTCCGGGCATCGCTCAGATTCTATCCGCCCCGGCCTCGGGGCTCCCCAACGAGATCGCGGCTGGGAGGGTGGTGGTGGCCTTCGCCGCATCCTGAGCGGCCACACCAAAGACCGGGGCACGCTCACCTTTGACGACCGCGGCGGCTTCGGTTACAATCCCTGAGCGGCGTGGAGCAGTGGCAGCTCGTCGGGCTCATAACCCGAAGGTCCCAAGTTCGAATCTTGGCGCCGCAACGCTCCCCGACTGAGCGCCGCGGGCATCAGGCGGTATAGCTCAGGGGTTAGAGCGCTCGGCTCATAACCGAGTTGTCCCTGGTTCGAATCCAGGTACCGCCACCGCGTCCTACGCCTCAGGTGCGCTCTGAGTGGCCGCTGGCTGGTTCCGTGGCAGCCCCCACCCGGCGCCCTTGCCGGGAGACCAGGGGCTGGCACCGCGCCCCGGTCTGCCTGGAGCATCCGCTCGGCCGGGTCGTGGTCGCCGCGACCTGGGTGGCGAGTGCTCCGCTGGGATGATCCGGGGACATGGAGACGAGAGTCATAACCAGCCGGGTGGCGGGGTCAGAAGCGACGGGAAGTCCAGGTCAGGCCGGCGTCGGTCGTGGTCCACAGGGTGTCCGGCGGCCCAATCCAGCGTCCCACCGTCGGGCTTTCGAAGCCTAGGAAGGTCGAGGTCGGGGTCGAGGGCGAAGGCTGCGTCCTCAGCCGCACCACCACCACCCAGTGGTGGCCACCGTCGGTGGATTGGACCAGCTCCGTCCCGGGCACCGCGACCAGCAGCAGGTGCGAGCTGGCGGCAGCTATCTCGGTGTACATGCCTGACCGCGGCTTCGGTAGGAACTCAATTCCCCCGAAGCTCCTGCCCGCATCGGTGGAGACCGCCACCCCCGCCCGGGATCCGGCCGCATCCTCACAGAGCGCGATCAGCACCCCCCCGGGGGCGGCTGCCAGGGCACGTGTCCCGTAGCCCGGGTGGTCAGCCGCGCAGGGGTCCGGAAGCGCCGTCCAGGAGGTTCCCGCGTCCGAGGAGACCACCAGCTGCGCTGCCTGGCCCCCGGCCGCACCGCCGGCGAGGTTGCCCAGGAAGGCGGCGTAGATGTCCCGGGGCCCCTGCCGCAACAGGTCCACCTGCCCATGGTTGAAACCTCGGGGAGGCGTGTACAGCGTCTGCCAGGTGGTCTGACCCAAAGGCGCCTCGTCAATCGACCAGTCGCAGGGTCCGGGACATCCAGAGCGGGAGAAGCTCACCCTGACCGCCGTCCCGTAGGCGACCTTGATGGCGCTGGCCTCGCGTCCGGGCTGGACATGCCACGACAGCCCGCCGTTCGTGGTCATGGAGAAGGGTCCACCGTCGGACGCGTAGGCATAGCCGATGTCGGGGGTCGCAAAGCGGAGCTGGCTCACCTGGGGGACTCCGGCCGGGCATCCCACCGGCGCCGCCTCCAGCAAGCAGTCATGCAGATCGGCCACGGTCGTCCAGCTCCGGCCTCCGTCGGTGGTCTCCAGAACTGTGGCACAGCGCTGTCCGGCACAGCCGGCCGCGGTCCCCAGGGCCCATCCCTGCTCGGTGCTGATCCAGGTGAGGTCCACCGCCTGGAAGCCGCTGACGGTGCCGCCCGGGTAAGGGGGGGCGTTTGAATGTCCGGCTGCGGCGGAGGTCGAACTCGATCCCGCATGACCGGCAGCGGCTCCGCAGCTGCTGACCAGCAGCGCTACCAGGATGGCGAGGGGCCCGATGGCCTTGGAAGGTCGCACGCAGGGGTGAACGTTACAACGCAGGCCAGGGCTACGTGGGCGACCGCGCCCGTGACGTCAGCCGAGCTCCGCCACCCCCTGGGAGATCTGGTTCACCGCGCTGCCGAGCTGCGCCGCGGCCTGCTCCACAGGCCCAGGGCCCGCAGCCTGCGCCGGCGTCTCGATCACATAGGTCTGCTCGCCCTGTGCCCCCAGTCCGTCGGCGCGGGCAAGCTCGGCCTGCCAGGCGGGAGTCCCCGCGTAGGCGACCTCGCGACGCTGCGCCTGCACCTGTCCGGCCAGCGAGCTGGTCTGCGCCCCCAGCTGGGTCAGCTGCGCCCGCAGTGCCTGATCGCTGCGATAGCTGGAATATGCGGCCACCGCGATCCAGCACGCCAGCAACGCCGCGCCCAGGACCAGCAGATGCCACGGCTCCGGGTTATGCGCTCGCCGAAACAGAATCCAACGGATCCGGAGTTCCCGGAGGGCGCTCCAGTCGTCAAGGTCGCTGGTGGCGGGAATCTGCTTGGACGTGGGGTGAGAGCTGGATCGGGACTGCGACCGGCCATCGGGGCCAGTGATTTCGGTGCAGTATATCCCGCTCGAGCACCCCTGTGGGGATTGCGCCCGAACCGCTACCGCGCGCCGCCTGGCTCCAGTCGTTCCCGGCTACGGTATTCGGAGCTCCATTTGCGCGTGGCCCGGCGCAGGGCACCTTCCGAGTCGACTCCCCGCTCGCTAGCAAGCTCCACCACGAGGAAGAGGAGCTGCCCCACCAGGCGCTCGGCGCCCTGGGCATCGGCGGCGTCCAGCTCGCGCAGGAGCTTCGCCGCCTGATCGAGGAGGTCGGCGTCCTGCCCCCGGGGAACCCGGCCCCGCGCCGCCCGGCGCTGCACCGAGGCGGCCAAAGCCAGCGCCGGCAGCGCCTTCGGGATGCCGTCGAGCGCCGACATCCGCTCCGGCTTCTCGCTGCGCTTGGCCGAGTCCCAGTTGGCCAGCAGCTGCTCGTGGCTGTCGGCTTTGGCGTCGCCGAAGACATGGGGGTGCCGGGCGACCATCTTCCTGGTGGCGCCGGCGGCCACATCCTCGATCCCGAACGCGCCGCGATCTTCGGCTATCGCGGTGTGCATGGCCACCTCCACCAGCAGGTCACCCAGCTCCTCGGCGATCTCTGCGTCCTCTCCGCACTCCACCGCCTCGATCAGCTCGTACGTCTCCTCCAGCAGGTAGGGCAGAAGGCTGCGGTGGGTCTGCTGCCGATCCCACGGACAGCCTGTGGGGGCGCGCAGCTGCGCCATCACCCGGAACAGCTCGGCGACCTCGTCCGCCCCCCGTGCGCTCACGCCACCTCCACCGGCGCGCGGGTGGAGGCGTGGCGCGCCACTCCGAGTCGGCGCAGCAGCCCGACCAGCAGATCCGGCCAGCTGGAGCCCGCGGCCCGGGTGTCGAACCGCAACCGGTTCGCGCCCGCCGAAACCACCTTGGGCAACCCTGCCGCCAGCTCGGACAGCGGCAGACCGTGCCCGGGCTCGAAGCGAACCGTGAGGAGGTGCCCGTCACTCTCGACCGCCACCGCGCCGGCCTCAGCCGCCAGCAGCCTGACCCTAAGGCCGATCAGGAGATTCTCCACCTCGGGAGGCCGGGGCCCGAAGCGCTGACGGAGATTGCGCGCGGTCTCATCCAGCTCCGCCTCACTCGTCGCCGCCGCCAACTGCTGGTAGACCCGCAGACGGAGCCGCTCGTCCGGGATGTAACCAGTGGGGAGCAGACTTCGCAGCGGCAGGGAGATGGCGACCTGGGCGGGCGACTCCACCAGCTGCTGCCCCTGCACCTCGAGCACGGCCTGGCGCAGCAGATGGTTGTACATCTCCATACCCACAGCGGCGATGTCGCCGTGCTGAGCCTCGCCCAGAACGTTGCCCGCGCCCCGAATCTCGAGGTCCTTGAGCGCCAGCGCGAAGCCGGAGCCCAGGTCCTGAAGGTCCGCCACCACATCCAGGCGCTTGTCCGCCTGCTCGGTCAGGGACCGGCTCGGGTCGTACAGGAAGTAGGCGTAGGCTCGCTGGCCGGACCGTCCGACCCGGCCGCGCAGCTGGTAGAGCTGGGCCAGGCCGAGGCGGGAAGCGTCGTCGACGATCAGGGTGTTGGCGTTGGGGATGTCGAGCCCGTTCTCGATGATGGTGGTGCAGCAGAGCACATCGACCTCGCCGTTGGCGAACTCCACCATCACCCTGGCCAGCTCCCGCTCGTCCATCTGCCCATGGGCCATGGCCAGCCTCGCCTCCGGGACTAACCGGCGCAGCAGGTCCATTTCCTTCAGCATGCTGTGGACCCGGTTGTGGACGTAGTACACCTGGCCCCGGCGGGACAGCTCCCGGCGGATGACATCCTGGATCAGCGAGTCCTCCTTGGCGGTCACATAGGTACGGATCGGCAGGCGGCCCTCAGGCGGGGTCCGGATGACGGAGAGATCGCGGATGCCGGCCAGCGCCATGTGCAGGGTTCTGGGGATCGGGGTGGCCGAGAGCGAGAGGATGTCCACCGAGGTGCGCAGCTGCTTGAGGCGCTCCTTCTGGCGTACCCCGAACCGCTGCTCCTCATCGAGGACCACCAGTCCGAGGCGCTTGAATTTGACGTCCCGCTGCAGCAGCCGGTGGGTGCCGATCACGATGTCTACCGTACCGGCCGCCAGCTCCGCCATCACCGCCTTGGCCTCGTCGGGGCTGCGCAGCCGCGACAGCTGCTCGACCCTGACCGGGAACGCCCGCAACCGGTCCTGGAAGGTGAGAAAGTGCTGCTGGGCCAGGACCGTCGTGGGCACCAGCACGGCCACCTGCAACCCACCCTCGACCGCCTTGAAGGCGGCCCGCAGCGCGATCTCGGTCTTGCCGAAGCCCACGTCCCCGCACAGCAGCCGATCCATGGGCCGGTCTGACTCCATGTCCCGCTTGATGTCATCCAGGACCATCAGCTGATCCCTGGTCTCCTGGTACGGGAAGGAGGCTTCCAGCTCCTGCTGCCAGTGCGAGTCGCCGGGGAACGCGTGGCCCAGAGCCTGCTGGCGCTGGGCATAGAGCCGCACCAGGTCCTCGGCGATCTCGTCGATCCGCCGCCGCACCGACCTCCGGGTGCGTTCCCAGTCGCCCGACCCCAGTTTCGAGAGCGCCGGCTGGGAGTCGGCTCCCCCCACATAGCGCTCCACGCGATCGAGGTGCTCGGCGGGCACGTACAGCTTGCTGCCCTCCGCGTACTCAAGCTGCATGTACTCGCGCTCGCCCTCGCCATCGCTCACCCGGCGCATCCCGACGAAGCGGCCCAGACCGTGGTCCCGGTGGACCACCACATCCCCAGGCTCCAGCTTCAGACGAAACGCTGAGAGGTCGCTGGGTCCCCCCGAGGCATGCCGCAGCCGTCCGGAGGAACTGGATTCGGCGCGGTGAGTCGAGCGCAGCAGCGCCGAGATCCGCCGCTTCTGCGCGCCGAAGAGGTCCGCGTCGGCCAGGACCGTGACCCCCGCGGCGTCCAAGGCTATCCCGGTGCGCAGGTCGCCTGGGCCTATCAACAGTGCCCCGGAGGGGATCGGGGTGTCGCCGGCGGAGAACCGCTCGGCTGAGATCGGGACCACCCCCCGTTCGTCGGCCAGCTCGCCAAGGCGCTGCTCCTGCAGGCTAAGGGCCACCACCGAAGCGCCGGAGCCGAGGCGCTCTCTGGCCCACCGAGTGAACTCATCCATGTCACCAGCGAAGGTCGGCGCCGCCGAGATCCCGACATCGTCCAGCAACCAGCCGTCGCCCACC